>JAQVUQ010000339.1 GCA_028699365.1 bacterium
GGTCCGCTTTACCGGACTGGGCGAGGAACACGCCCGCAATATCATCAGACGTCATCGCCTGGCAGAGCGCCTGCTGGCCGACGTCCTGGGTATGACCGAGGTAGAGGGCGAGGCCTGCAAGATGGAGCATATTCTTTCTGAAGAGGCGGCAGACCGTATCTGCACCCTTCTGGGGCATCCGCAGGAGTGCCCGCACGGATTACGCATCCCCCCCGGCAACTGCTGTCGTCATCCCAAAGAGACGCTGGACAGCCTGATAACCACCGTCGATCGTCTCCGGATAGGGGAGGAAGCAAAGATAGCCTATATTCAGACCGGAAGCGACGAGCGTCTTCACAAACTGGTCTCCTTCGGCCTGCATCCCGGTGCTATGATCCGTCTGCATCAGCGCTTTCCCGCCGTAGTGGTCAGGACGGAGGAGACGCAGTTGGCGCTTGAAGAAGAGATTGCCCGCGAAATTCACGTTCGGCGGAAGGCGGAAGCGTAATGGCCTTTGGCTTTGCCTTAATCACGGCACTGCTATGGGGTGCCTCGTCCATAATTGAGAAGCTGGCTCTGGCAAAAGTGGCCCCGGTGCAGGCCATAGTAGTCCGCAGCCTGGGGATAACGCTGGTCTTCTTTCTGATAATGCTGGTCTCGCGCCAGACCGGTTCCCTGCGCTCAGTGCCCTTGCACACCATACTGATGGTCATAACCGCCGGCCTGATGGCCGGCGGGATAGGGCAGTGGACCTATTACATGGCGCTCAAACACGGTCGCGCCTCGATGGTCGTCCCCGTGGCCGCCAGCTTTCCGCTGGTAACCTTTGCGCTGGCCACCATCCTGCTGCGGGAGCCGGTGACCGTGCCCAGGGTGATAGGGGTTCTTTTAATTATCGCCGGGGTTGTGCTGGTAAGATAGACAGTCAGGCGGAGTTACATGTGTCGGATTTCTTGAATATACTTCAATATATACGTGGTAATAAATACTATGCCTGGCAGAGACGGGAGAAATGAGAGGATAGATCAGGAATGTTTAAGGAACTGGAAAGAATAAACACCCGTCCTGAGCCGTTCGAGTTCTATACGGCGGCTGACCTGTGGACGGATGAGTATATTGCCAAACAAATGCTCTCATTCCATCTTAACGGGGAGGTCGATGCTGCCTCCCGCAATACGGCGTTTATCGAGCGATCGGTTGAATGGATAGTCGAACATTTTAGCGTCAGGTCCGGGACCAGAATTGCGGATTTCGGCTGCGGCCCAGGATTGTACACGACCAGACTGGCGGAGAGGCAGGCAGATGTAACCGGGATAGATTTCTCGCAAAACTCGCTTCAGTATGCCCGGGAAGTTGCCGCCGGTAAAGAGCTGAGCATAAAGTACGTGCAACAGAACTACCTCGAATTCAAGACGGAGGAACGCTTCGACCTTATCCTGATGATCATGTGCGATTTCACCGTCTTAAGCCCTGCACAGAGGAGGGAAATGCTGAGTAAGTTCCACGCAATTCTGGAACCTGGCGGATCTGTTCTTCTGGATGTATATTCGCCGGTAACCTTTGAGCAACGTGAAGAGGTTGCCGTCTACGAGGCCGGCCTGCTCAACGGTTTCTGGTCACCGGATAAATACTACGGCTTTTTGAATACTTTCAAGTATTCAAGAGAAAAGTTGATTCTCGACAAATATACGATAGTAGAAGCCGATCGCATCAGAAATATCTATAACTGGCTCCAGTGTTTTACGCCTGAGGATATTAAGAGAGAATTTGCGGAGTGCGGGCTGGCGGTTGAGGCGCTTTACTCTGACGTTGCCGGAACTCCGTATGACCCGAAAGCTACTGAATTTGCGATATTAGCAAAAAGGCTGTAGGGGATCGGGAGTGGGGATTTTAACCGGATGGAAAGGGGCTTGCATTGTTTTATAAAGTCAGCGAATGTGGATACAGGCAGGTATTACCGGGAATAAGCATTAAAACTCTGGTATATGGAGAAAAGACTCTTTTTTCGGAATTTAAAATGGAAGCTGACAGTATACTGCCTCAGCACTCTCACCTTCATGAACAAACCGGTTATCTGGTCAGTGGAAAGGTCAGGCTTACAATCGGGCCGGAAACGTTTGACGCCTGTCCTGGCGATAGCTGGTGCATTCCCGGCAATACCGATCACAGTGCGGAGATATTGGAGGCTTCTCTGGCTATCGAGGTTTTTTCTCCCGTCAGAGAGGATTATCTGCCGGAGAAAGAAGTAAACGATGAATAACGCTGATAAAGCCGTGGATTTCTTCCGTCAAGGCTATGCCTGTTCACAGGCCGTTCTTGCAGCTTACGCGCCGGAACTGGGCCTTGATCAGAATAAGGCGGCGCGGATTGCCGCCGGGTTTGCATCCGGGATGCGCCTGGGTGATGTGTGCGGGGCGGCGACGGGTGCCTTCATGGTTCTGGGTCTGGCCTTGTGCGGGGAGGACTGTATTGCCCGTGAAGGACGGGCCGGAGTAGCCGCGGCAGTCAGCACCTTTGCCGACCGGTTCCGGGAGAGAGTAGGTGCTTTGAATTGCCCGGATATTATAGGCTGTGACGTATCTACTCCGGAGGGAAGGAAGAAGTCTATAGAAGAGGGGCTCTTTGCCACAAAGTGTGCCCCGGCAGTGCGGATAGCGGCGGAGATACTGGAAGAGATGTTGCCAAAGTCAAATGCCTGATGGGCTGTCAATCTATGGATGAAGCCGGTGTGAATCTTGGTGGAAAGCCTGAAAGGGTGGTCATGATCAAGTGCCCTGCCTGTGGCAAGCTGAACGAAGAAGATCCCAGGTTTTGCCAGGAGTGCGGCAAGGCGATTTGATACCAAAAATACTGTGCCTGGCAGAGACGGGAGAAGTGAGTTTGCAGGAGGAGGTTGAAACAGTGAAACAATCTGCACGACGGAAAATCAGGATTACGGTATGTGTATTTGAGGTAGTGATTTTAACCGCCTTACTGCATACATTTCTCTTCGGCAAACTCTTTGTATATTCTGCCGTTCAGCCGGGTTTCACCCGGCTTGAATTACAGCATTGCATTATATGCAGACAGGACGGAGCAAACGCCGGTAAGCTTAAAGTGCTTGATGCATTATTCCCTCAGGTGGAGGAGTTTCATAAGCTTCGCTTTAAGCGGAAACCGGTGCTTTATGTGTTTGCGGATGACAGGAGCTATCTGAGCAGAAACATCACCAGGGCACGGTTTTTCGCTTATCCCAATGGAAGCCTGGTGATCTCCCCCTGGGCCTTGAGAGAAGCCGGTGAGGGAAAGATCAGCCTGAATATTTACGTCAGGCATGAGCTCTCGCATATTCTCTTATACCAGTACATGGGGCCTTTAAACGCATATCATTACTATCCCAAGTGGTTGCTGTAGGGAATCGCTGTCTACAGCACCAATCAAATGGGGACTTCATGGTATCCTGACAAGAAAGAGACATATGGATATATAAGCCAAGGTAACTTTCTTCCTCCAAATTACTTCAAGACTGCCAGGGAAGATAAGGTGAAGCTCAACGTCAAATACCGGACCGCTTTTACTTACTCCGAATTCGGCTGTATAGTGGATTATCTGAACGAAAGCTATGGCCGCGAGAAACTCATGGTATATATGAAGCGGCTGTTATCCGATACTGATCATGACAAGGTGTTTCATGAAGTCTATGGAATTGAATTCAGCAGCTTTATAAAGGATTTTCTGAAGCATGTCGATGATGCCGGTATGAAC
>JAQVUQ010000340.1 GCA_028699365.1 bacterium
GTTAATCATCAACAGATACGGAAGGGGACAGGTAATATACCTGCCTGAGGCTTTAGGTCATTTCTACGGCACTGCCGGATTGCCGGGCGCCGAAGACAGAATCGCAAACTGTGTGAATTACCTTACAGGAGAGCCTGTAATAGAGGTCAGTGCCCCGACAACTGTCAGCATCGAGGCATACCGTCAGAAAAAGAACGACAGAATCATTATACACCTTGTCAACAACACGGCAGATGCGTGTCTTGCCGGTGAGCGATTTTCGGTTGCCGGCATCGATCTCAGCCTGAGCATCTATCGTGATCCCAAGGCTGTGTCTCCTTTGCGTGAGAAGGGGAATACCAGTTATGAGATAACAGAGAATAAGTTAAAAATACATGTCTCCAGCCTGAAGGTATACGAGGTAATAAGCATCGATTTATAAAATGATTTTACAGCGCTTGATGCATAATCTGGTGAGCGCGGATAATGGAATAAAGGATTTAATACCGCGTTATAGAACTACTAATATATATTGATATATATACGCAGTACTATTTACTATGTCCAGGATGTCTTTTATGCCTTCTGATGATTATATTAAGCCCGTGCATGCACCTGTGCTCATGCTTCCCGATGATCCGCCGATAATCGTTTCCTGGGAAAGAGCGGTATATAATAGTCTTCCACTGACCTATCACCGTGAGGCGGAACTGCAGTTTGTAAAGCAGGGTCTGGGCTCTTACTTTATTCAGGACCGCAACTACGCTTTTAAAAAGAATTCGCTTATCGTCATACGTCCCAATGAAGTACATAGATTGATACCGCATCCCGATCTGCGCATAGAGAAATGCACCATTATCTTCCCGGAGACTCTGCTGGATGACGACAGTAAGCTGACTTGTTTTCCGGCTGATTTTCCCCGCCATATCTGCCTGTCGGAACGTGATGCCACTGATATAGAGGTAATTCTCAGGAGCATAGAGGACGAAAGAAGATATCGCCGGCATCTCTGGCTGGATGTGATAACGACCGACTTGAAGAAGCTCATTCTATATATCAGAAGAAACGGTGCCCGGGAGAACGATGATCTACCGGAATCGGAGAACGAGCTGGTAAGAAAAATAGTGAATTATATCGAAACTGATTTTGCCCAGGAGATTACTCTCAATTCCTTATCGGAAATATTCTCCCTGTCCCCCAGCTACCTATCGCGTCTTTTTAAGAAATGCATCGGCTTGAACCTTAAACATTATGTTCTGCAGCGACGTATTATTGAAGCCAAGCGCTTGCTGGAGAACGACCCCATGATCAAGGTATCCTCGATACCGCAGATAGTAGGCTTTCATGATTTTCCCGTATTCAATCAGAACTTCAAGCAGATTACCGGGCTTACGCCCTCCGCTTACCGCAAGATTATGGATAAACATGACAAATAATCATATTGCTTATAATAAGCGCTTGAGGTAAGTTGAGTAAAAGGATTGGGAGGTGCAAAATATGAAAATATATATTTCCACCGATATGGAAGGCATAAGCGGTGTGGTAATACCGGAGCAGGTTTCGCCGCACAGGAATGGAGCGGATTATGAGTGTGCAAGACATTTGCTGGCCGGCGATATAAACGCTGCCGTGGAAGGCGCGCTGAAGGCCGGAGCGGAAGAGATAACGGTTATGGACGGGCATGGCGGCGGCTATAATTTTCTCATTGAGGAACTGCGGCCGGGAGCCCGGTACATAACCGGTCCCGGTAGGCTTGAATCGTATCCCGGCCTTGATGGCAGCTTTGATGCCGTGCTCCTTCTGGGATATCACGCCATGGCCGGAACACGGGCGGCTGTGCTGGACCATACTTCCAGTGCAAGCAGATGGTACCGCTACAGCGTCAATGGCATTGAAATGGGAGAAGTGGGCCAGGCTGCTCTGATAGCCGGACATTACGATGTGCCGGTTGTTTTTGTCAGCGGTGACAAAGCGGTATGCGATGAAGCACGATCTCTGCTTGGAGATATAGAGGTTGCCGTAGTCAAGGAAGCCTTTACCAGGACGTGCGCCAATCTTCTTTCACTGCCAACCGCCAGACAGCTTATTACGGAACAGGTTGCCCGTTCACTGAGCAACATCGAGGGAAGAAGTCCTTATAAAACCGATTTACCGGCGGAATTGAAACTCGAGACGCACAGTACAGCGGATGCCGATGCTTTTGAGCGCTCCGGCTGGCGCAGGCTGGCTGGATGCACGGTAGTTAAAACCGTTCACAGAGCGCTGGACGTCATATAGAGGTGTACAGGTAAACAGCAAATTTATGAATTGATATGACAAATAAGCTGATTGTTTTCGATTTGATACTGTGAGATGATAGTCAGAGGAAAATAGTATGAAGATGTGCATTATTATTGATACCAGCGATAACTTTCAGGAAATAGCCACTAATTTATATTTTGTAGGGACATCTTTATGATTCGGAATAAGACTCTTTACGGACTGAGTTGTGGCATTATTGCCACACTTATGTGGAGCAGCTTCTATGTGGTGGGGCGCTTTTTATTCGGCAGCTACAGCATCGATCCGGTATTGCTCACCTGCCTGAGATTTACGTCGGCCTCCGTTGTTATCCTGATCTTTGCCTGGTGTAGAGGTGAGCTGAAGGATATCGGGACGGCGCTGACGGCTGACCCCATACGGTTTTCACTGCTGAGCTTGATCGGCATCGTTGGTGAAGGGGTGCTGGTAATTTATTCGTTGAAATATACCACGGCTGCCAGAAGCTGTCTCTTTGCCAACGCCTCCCCGATATTTACCGCTGTCTTTGCCTACTTTAGCTGCCGGGAACTGCTGACCGGTAGGCAGTTGGGTGGTATGATACTAGGATTTGCCGGGATGGCTATGGTGGCCGCAAGCCAGAATAAGGGAGATATCTTCATGCAGACTTCCGGTCACGGTGGAGATATACTGGCTCTGGCTTCCGGTATCTGCTGGGCGCTGTACACAGTGCTGGGCAGACGGTCCAGTATAAAGTATGGAGGCTGGATCAGCGGCTCGGTCTCCATCATAGCCGGGAGCGTAATGCTCTTAGTGCTGTTAGCAATCATGAGAATCCCCATAGCGCTGGACTGCTCCTTATCCTTTTGGCTATATCTGCTGTACATGGGAATATTTCCTACAGGGGTGGCCTATATACTGTGGATCATGGCTCTGGAACACGTTGAGGCTGGATCCCTGGGATCTCTCGGATACCTGTCTGCTTTGTTGACCATGATTTTCTCCGGTCTTCTGCTGAAAGAGAAGATGGATCTCATATCTATTATAGGGGCGGTTCTGGTCTTTACTGGGGCATATTACATGTGTTTTTTTGCAATCAAGAGACAAACCGGTTAGCAAGAGGAAGATTAAGGCGGCAGATAAGATGGAGATATTGTATAAGCGTTGTTTGGACGTCGGATGATTATCCGGTTTTAAAGCCGGTTTTAGCTGATAAAAACATGTAAGGAGGCAAGTGTGGTTCCTGCACCGGGCATGAAAATAAAAGGATTTAATACCGCTTTATAGAACTATTATTAGTATATATACGCAGTATTATCTATATGTCAAGGATGTCTTTTATGTCTTCTGATGATCACATTAAGCCTGTTCATGAGCCTGTGCTCATGCTTCCAGATGATCCGCCTATAATCGTTTCCTGGGAAAGAGCGGTATATAATAGTCTTCCACTGACCT
>JAQVUQ010000017.1 GCA_028699365.1 bacterium
CGACCGTCACAAATCCCGGCAACCGTTCGCTTCAAGGACCGAGCGGTCGCGCCACGATCCAACTGACTGCTTCGGCGCCTGTCGGGACGGTGATGTTCAGTGTCAACGGCGATTCCTGCGTGTTCAAGGATCTCGTTCTTGACGGCGGCGACCTGGCCGGCCAGGCCGTGCATGTCAACAGCAGCAGGAAATACATTACGATAAACAACTGCGAGGTCAGGAACATTGGCGGCGATGTGGTGGAGCAGTCGCTTGGCATCAAACTGGGCGGCGCCGTGAGGAATATAACCATCAGCGACTGTTCCATTCATGACGTCGGCGGTTACGAGGACGGTGTGACAGGCAACGGCGCAGGGGCGCATCGCGGAGTTTACATCCACTACGGCGGCCAGAACGTCCGCATCGAGAATTGCGTTTTCTCCGAAATCAGAGGCTATGAGGACGGCGATGCGATCCATGTCTACGCCTATCCGCCCGTCAAGCCGGGGAACGTCGTCATCAGAGGATGCACCTTCACCAACATCTATAAACGCGCCATCAAAACTCAATATGTGTCGGGCATAGTCATTGAGGATTGCGTAATTGAGTCCCTCAAGACGGAGGATCTCGCGTGTGCAAAGTATGCCATGGGCATCATGTATTGCGAAGATGTTTCGATCCTGAACAACGATATTTTTATGGAAAGAGCCGCCGTGGTCATGGAACTGCCGGGGTGTTCCAATCTCAATATCATCGGGAATTCGATCGTTCATGATCCAAACCGGTTGTACGCCAGTCGGACCTGGGGCAGTTGGCCGGTCACCGTGATGCTGGGCACCTATGACGCGAACCCGGTATTCAACTGTTCTGTTCGGGATAACTTCATATCGGGCTGGCGGCACGGCGTGCACCTGTCGGCAGGCAGCATGTATAATGATATACAGTACAATGAGATACACTGCCCCCAATACCCGATAATTCTGTATGCGGAAGAGGAAGACAATACTGTTGCAAACAACATCATCGTCATGGAGTGAGCGCATCCCTGTCCGCACGGCATTCTTTCAGGAGTGCAAGGACCGAATATGCAGCGGAGGAAGAATATGTCTGCTTTACAGCACGAAGATGAGAACAGGGTCACAACCGAAGCTGTCAGCGATGCCATCCCGCTCCTGGATGGTCTCGATACCATGAGTATCATGGGGATCATGAACGACCTCGATGCCGAAGTGCCTTCCAGAATACGCGATGCCCTTGACAGAGTGGCTGTGGCGGTAGATCTGGCAGTCGCTTCTTTCAAGGCCGGCGGCCGGCTCATATATGTGGGAGCCGGCACTAGCGGGCGGATTGCCGTGGCCGATGCGGCCGAAACAGGGCCTACCTTCGGCATCGATAATGTGGAAGCCATCATGGCCGGAGGGATACAGGCTATCGTCTGTCCCAGCGAGGGATGTGAGGATAACCGTCAGGCCGGAGCCCAGGCTGTATCAAGCCGGGGTGTACATGCTGCGGATACGGTAGTAGGCGTCACTGCCAACGGCAGGACGCCGTTCGTCAGGAGCGCTTTGGAGCAGGCCTCAGGGCTGGGTGCTTCTACCGTTCTGATAACCAGCAATGCCGTCGATGATTTTGAGGGGAACTGCCTGATAGCCGTGGACACCGGTCCTGAGATAGTTCGCGGCTCTACCAGGCTCAAAGCCGGTACTGCAGCCAAGTTGGTACTGAACATGATCAGCACTGTTTCCATGATAAAGGTGGGGCGTGTGGTATCTAACGAGATGGTTTACATGGTCCCCAGTAACGCCAAGCTGGCATGCCGTGCCGCTACCATGCTGAGTCAGTTATTGCAGATTGAAGTGACAGTCGCCGGCAAGTTGCTGCATGAGGCGGGTAACCTGCCTGCTGCAGCCATCCTGATGCACCGGCGGGGTTTGAGTCGTAATGAAGCTATAGCTGCCATTGAGGAGGATCCTCTGGTGGTGAGACAGGCGTTGCAACGTTGAAGAAGAAGTCTACAGTGAGTATGCTCAATGGTAGGCGTGTTGTTTCGGTCAAATGAGGCGAATATATGAGTGCGGAATATATCCTTGCCGGAGAAGGTGGGGGCAGTAAAACGGTGCTCTACCTGCTGGTACAAACAGGAGATATAGTTGCTGAGACCGTCATTGACGGCGTGGCGGCAGTTGCCGGCGGAGTTCTACCAGTTGGGGATACCCTGGCTAACGGTGTTTCCAATATCTGTAGACAGGCAGGCATACGGAAAACGGATATATCGCACGCTTACTTCTCACTGGGAGGACCCAATCAGCGGGAGGTTGAGTCGGCATTGAAGGCCGATCTGCCTCAAGCGGAGCTCGCCGTCGGCCGGGAAGCCGACGGCGAGCTGGTCATGGCATGTGTCCCCTGCTTCGGCTGCCAGGCTGCAGTGATGGCCGGGACGGGTACGGTAGCGGTAGGAGAGTTCGATGGCCGGAGGTATTTCGCCGGCGGGTGGGGATTTGAGCTGGACGATCGTGGCAGCGGAGGATGGATAGGAAGAGAAGCTCTGGCGGCATTCCTGCTCTCCGTTGACCGACGTGGGCCGGAAACTGCTTTGAGCGGGCTCTTTCAAGCCTTGCAACAGGGCATAAATATGGGCAAGTTTACCGGGAGAATGGAACTGAAAAAACGTGTTTATGCCCTGGAGCGCAAGGTGATAGCCTCGTATGCACCCGGCGTTTACGAGTGCTTCAAGCAGGGAGACGGCACGGCAATGGAGATCATAACTCGTGCCGCTGCAGACATTGCTGTGCTGTCTGCAGCGGTTGTTCCCCGGGAAACCGGACTGAACAGGGCGGGCATACTCTGTCTGGGCGGGATATTCAAGCTGGGGCCGGAATTCAGAGAGCTGTGTTCAATGTATCTAAGGGAGATAAATCCTCAATGCGAGCTTGTTTTTCGGGACGATTTCGATCTGGCAAGGGGTGCCTGTCTGATGGCATTGAGAATGGCCGGATCGGATAAGAACACGATTCCGGACAGCATATTGCGGCAGGGATGAGAAGAGAGATGAATGGATTTTTCAGTAATAACGTGCAGCCGGATTTCGAGGGCTTCAGGAAGTGTATTTTAAGAGAAGAAGAGCCGAGGCGGGTCTTCTTTACCGAGCTGTTCCTGGACAACCCGGTCAGAGAAGCTCTTATAGAGCGTTTTAACATCAACCGGGGATGGGAGCGGGATAAAACCTTCGATTTCTACCGGGAAGAGATTGCCTTGCAGAGATTCCTTGGCTATGACATGGTCAGATGTCTTATCGGTCCCCTTTTCCCTTCCTCGATTGACGGAAGAAGTAATTCGACTGCTTTGTCGGAAGACCCTGTGGCTTCAGGCCCGATCCAAAGCTGGAAGGACTTTGAGCTTTATCCATGGCCTGAGGTTGCGAAGATAGATCTCTCCGTGCTTGACTGGCTGGAAAAAGAGCTGCCGGAGAATATGAAAAGCTATGTTACCATTCCGGCCGGAAACTATAAAATGCTTCTGGGCTACGAGAACATGCTGTATATGATGTACGATGACCCGGTGCTGATGAAAGCCGTGATTGACAGAATAAGTGAGATTCACGCAAGCTTTGCCCGGACTGTATGCCAATACTCTTGTATCGGAGTGCTCTGGGGATCTGACGATATGGGCTTCAAGACTCAAACCTTCTTCCCGCCCGATTTTATCCGCAAGAATATTCTGCCGACGCATCAGGCTTTGGCTGAAATATCTCATGATCACAGGAAGCTCTATTTCCTGCATTCATGTGGAAATCTTGAAACGATAATGGACGACCTTATCGATATCGTTAAGATCGACGCCAAGCATTCTTTCGAAGATGCCGTGATGTCTGTAGCCGAAGCCAAAGAAAGTTATGGAAACAGAGTTGCGTTGCTTGGGGGTATAGATGTCGATTTTCTGTGCCGTTCGGATGAACCGGCGTTGCGAAAGAGGGTAAGGAAAACGCTGGAAACCTGCCTGAACGGGGGCGGGTACTGCCTTGGCTCCGGTAACTCTATTGCCGAGTATGTTCCGCTGGAGAATTATTTAGTCATGCTTGATGAAGGCAAAAATTACAGGTAACGATCACAGATCGATCCTGATTACCGGAGTGATACACATGGAAGGTAAAGCTATGAATAATACGGTCAAGCATTTGAAGGATAAGCTGATAGTGTCGTGTCAGGCATTGCCCGGCAATCCGCTGCGCGGTCCCGTTTTCATGTCGGCAATGGCTCAGGCTGTTGTGCAGGGGGGAGCCGCAGCTATCAGGGCAAACGGCCCTGAGGATATCCGCGCCATAAGGGAAAGAGTAAACGTGCCGATCATCGGCATAAACAAGATGCCGGCGTCGCCTGCGGTACCGTATATTACTCCTGACTTTATCATGGCAAAGGAGGTATACGAGGCCGGTGCGAATATCATTGCGCTGGATGCGACTTTGAGAGAACGTCCCGGCGGAAAAACTGCCGCCGACCTGATAAAGCATATAAAGGAAGAACTGGGTGTTCCGGTGATGGCTGATATCAGTACGTATGAGGAGGGAGTGTCGGCGGCAGCCGCCGGCGCGGATATCGTTGCCACTACGCTGTCGGGATATACCGCGTATTCACCCAAAACAGAAGCGCCCGATTTGGAACTGGTCAGACGATTAGTGGCGGAAATACCGGTGCCGGTGATTGCCGAAGGGCGTTACATAACGTCCGATGACGTTATGAACGCGCTAAAGGCCGGGGCGTACGCAGTGGTAATAGGCAAGATCATTACCAACCCCGAGTTTATAACAAGGCATTTTATCAACAGGTGTGGGCTATGAGGATATACACTATTTCAGTTACCTATTTCGGCATAAGGAGGGGATCACCCCTTCCCAGTTCATCTCCATGCTGGCAAACGAAGAATAAGTCGGTATTTCACAAGTAAAGTTGTTTCTTTTTAAATACCCGGATGCCCGATAGGGATATACTGTATTTATGTTTACGATAGGTAAAGATGAAGGACGCATATCTCTCGAGACAAACTTCCTGCGTATGTTATGGACCCTGGAAGAAGGTTCCTGGAGTGACCGGCTGGAGATAAAGACGGATGATGGCTGGATACCCGTGGCAACAAGTTCCTGGCATGCGCGCATAGTAAGGGGCGGCAGAGCCGCCGCATATTTCTTCCGGGAACTGGAGCTTATGGAAGAGGGCGAAGAAGAGAGTGTTCTTAAAGGCTCTCTGGCAATCCCGGACTGCGGCAGGTTCTCCGCCGTTTACCGGGTTCTCTCCTCAGGCTGTATTGAGATACAAACTCACTTTGAGGCTGAAGAGAGCGGAATGTCGGCTGCCGGACTGGAGTTTCTGCGCTTTAAGCGGCCGCAAGGCTATGACAGAGTACGGTTCTACGACTTTCTGCCCTCCGGCTGGTCCGGCGATGCCGGCGGGGTGACCTTTTCCTCAGAGTGGCCGGAGGATGGCGGCGAGAGGATGAGCCTGGCTTTTCTGAACTTGCCGGATCAGCGGGATCAGGGGATTGGATTGCGGTATCCTCCCGGTTACGCCGATGGAACCGTGTCCCTGCCGCCGGGCGCAATCGTGACCGGCAACCTCACCGTCTATGCCGGACGGCAGGATCTCTTCGGCGAGAGGCTGGAGCTGAAGCCCGGACATATTTATGCTCCCGAACTTGCCGTAAGCCCTCCCCGATACCCTTACAGGAAGTTCATCGAACTGTGGTGCCGGTTCATTGGGTGCCCGGAACTATGGGTGGAACTGGACAGGGAGATGGGACTCTTCCATCGCGGCTATTACGGCGTTTTAAACGGACAGGCAGGCACCAAGGTCTCAGGGATACTGCGTTTTGACAGGCAACCGGACGGTAGCCTTAATGCTTACACCCAGAACAATCGCCTTATCGAGTTGGCCTGGGGCGGCAGCGCCAACGTTGTCCTGGCGGAGACCATGATGAAGCTGGACCGGCAGGGCTTTCTCCCCGGAGGGGAGGAGCGGGCCCGGCAGATGATCAACGCTATCCTGCACTTCAGGGACGGCGGCTTTCAGGTGCAGCACGGTCCATGCCGGGGAGCCTGGTGGAACGCATATATAGTTGAGGAAGACCGTTTTTGCAGCCGCTACGGGCGGGACCATGTAGAGACACCCAATCAGGGGATAATCAACTACTTTCTGTATAGACTTCATGCAGCCGGACTGAGCGATGACCCCGCCGTCACTGAGCGCATTGTCAACAACTGCCGGACATATCTGTCAGCCGCAGAGCGACCGGATGGAGGGGTGGACTTTGCCCGCTATACGGACGGTCGCACTGGGGAGAACAGGCAATACGTGCCGTATGACAACTGTTTTGCCTCCGGCTGTGCCATGGCGGCCCTGTCCTGGCTCTGCGCCTGGAGATTGACAGGTAAAGATGAGTTTCGGGAGAAGGCAAGAGCACTATTTACCCATGTGGTAGAGGAACATGTGGCCTTAAACGAATGGCGCTTTCTGGAGTATGACACTGTAGGCGCCGATGCTGTGGCTCCGTCCTGGATACTGACGGCCCTATGTGAAGCGCTGCGGGACTTCGATGAACCCGAATGGAGGAAGGCGGCGGACAGGACTTTTCGGCTGCTGCTGACGTATATCTACGACCTGGAGCCCTATCTGGACAAGTATCTGGCCAAGGAAGACGTCTGGGGCGGGAGCATGCGCATCAAGGGAGGCATAATCCACGGCTCATCCCCCAACAGTTCCCAGGGAGCGCACTCCGCCCACATCAGATTCGACTTTCCCCTGGCCTTCAAGCAATACTACGACCTGACGGGAGAGCCGGCAGCCCATGCGGCGCTTACAGGCTACGAGAACTTCGTTACCTGGCACCAGTTTCTGAACGAAAGCTTGCCCATCGGTCTGGGCAGCACATCCGAACACTGCACTCTTATTGCCCGATACCTGCAGGACACTGTCCAAGTCAAGCATTCCAACCCACTGGTCATGCTGGATCTGCTGGATAAGGCACAGAATAGTGAAACGAGGGATATAATATGTGTGGAAAGAGTATAACCAAGAGGGAACGCTATCTGAGCGCCTTGAAGAACGAAGCTGTAGATGAACTGGTATGGGCGCCCAACTTCGATTACTGGCTGAGTGTGAATACAGCCGAGGGAACCGTGCCGCAGCAATATGCGGGTATGTCACGTAACGATATTGTCAGGGCAGTGGGCGGCTGTATCTGGAACCGCACTCCCGGGCTGAAGACCGTGCTGGACAAGAGCGTGGAAGAGGTGGTCACGGAAGATAGCGGCAACCGCGTCAGGGAGTTGCGGACGCCGGTGGGAACCGTAAGAGGGGTGCACAGCCGCACTGAAGGGGCGCACCGTTCCATGCACCAGAGCGAGCACTTCATCAAGGATGTGGACTCACTTAAAGTAATGAAGTATATTGCCGAAGCTACTTACTATGAAGCGGATTATGCCGGCATAACAAAGGCACTGGAAGAGACGGGGGATGACGGCATAGTTCTGAGCGGGTTTTCCTGCCTGCCGTTTATTCAGTTTGCCAAGACGGATGCCGGGTATGTCAACGGCTTCTATCTGTGGGCGGATCACAAGCAGGAGGTAGATGCGCTTATAGAAGCATATACCAGGCTCTATATGAGAGGGTATGAGATAATGGCCGACAGCCCTGCCGATGTCATATTTGCCGGGGACAACATGGACGGGACGATGATCTCTCCGTCCATATTCAAGGAATATGCCGTGCCGTTCTATCAGGAAGCCAAGGAGATATTAGCCGGCAAAGGCAAGATATTCCAGGGTCACTGGTGCGGCAGGACGCAGACGCTGCTGCCGCTGGTGCCGGAATGCGGGCTGGATGTGGTGGAAGCCATAGTTTCCCGGCCCATGGCGGATGTATCGCTATCCGATGCTCTGGACATGCTGCAGGGAAAAGTGGTGCTGCAGGGAGGCGTACCGGCCGTGCTGGTATGTGAGGAGGGCGGCAGCCGGGACGACTTCAAGAGGTATATCGAGGAAGTTATCCTGCCTCTTAAGGGACGGCAGGGTTTTATCCTGGGCATGTCGGACAACGTGCCGCCCAACGCCGATTTCGCCAGGGTGGAGATGGTAGCTGAACTGATTCGCTAATATCATCAAAGAGAAGAAATGGAGGATATTACTATGATATAATAACATAGAGGTTGATATATCGGATGATGAAGCTGGCGCAAATTAATCCGGTGGTCCGAAGTGCCGGGAAGACGACTTTTCTCCCCGGTTACGACGGCCAGGTAAAATCCGGCTCAATAGAGGACCATGACCTTCACCTGGCCTACCGTGGCCGTGGAGTACTGATTATCGACGGCTGCCGGTATAGTATGGAAGTGGGAGACGTCGTTACGGTTTTCCCCGGCGAATCTTTTTGCGTTGAGGTGGAAGGCGACAAGCCCTTTTCCAGATATTATGTCCATTTGGATTTTTTTAAAGACAAATCGGAACGCTTGCTGACTCCCGTCCTGGAAGGCGGTATTACCTGGCCCAGGCATGTCCGGCTTATGCATGATACACGTGCCAGGGAGCTTTGCGCAGATGTTGTGCTGAGGGCTCTGAGCCGTGGCACGGATGAAGCTTCCTCCATCATTATAGAGGGTAATATACGATCACTTCTGGGCATCATGGTTGAGCAGTATAGTGGAAGGCAAAAAGACGAAGTCGGTGTTTACACCAAGTGCCGCAGGAACATTCTTCAGGCCGAGAGATTTATTCGAGAGAATTATCGCCGAAACCTTACCCTGACGGAGATCGCCGGCGCTGCCGGGTTCAGCCCCGATTATTTCGGACGTGCTTTCAAGGCCTTGATGGGATGTTCTCCGTTGAATTATCTGGCCGGTTATCGTTTGAACGAAGCTAAACGGCTGATGGTGGAAAACGATTTTGCCATCGGTGAGATCGCCCGTCAGGTTGGGTATGAGGATATACATTACTTCAGTTATCTGTTTAAACATAGAGAAGGCATTACCCCTTCGGAGTTCATCTCCAGGCTGGCAATTGAAGAATAAAGCGGTATTTTCAAAATAAAGGCGGTTATCCTTAAATACCGAAGCGGTTTCAGAGGATATACTGTAGTTGCGGTCGATAGTATCGACATTATATCCATTGATCAGGAGGAGATCATCAATGAGCGGTAAAGAGATAAAAGTAGCGGTGATCGGTCTGGATACCAGTCACAGCGTGGTATTTACGGAACTGATGCAATCGCCGGATTGCCCGGCTGATAAGAGAGTTTCCGGCCTCAGGGCGGTGACCTGCCTGCGTTTCCCGACCCCTTTCCAGAGTGAGGAAGGGCTCGATGCCAGACAGAAAACAATGGAAGGCTGGGGCGTAAAGGTAACCACGGATTTCGATGAGGCCGTAGCCGATTGCGACGCCGTAATGGTGGACATCAACGATCCCGCCTATCATCTGGATTATTTCAGCCGTTGTGCCGACCTGGGCAAGCCGATATTCCTGGATAAGCCCATGGCCGACAGCATCGAGAACGGCAGGAAGATCTACGATATAGCCAAAAGTAAGAATTTGCCAGTCTTCTCCACATCGACGCTGCGCTTTGTGCCCCAGTTGTCCGAGGCCTGCGCCCAGGTGCCGGAACCCCATTTCACTGCTACTTACGGGCCGTTGGGCAAGGCTCCGGCCGGCAGTTCCATCGTCTGGTACGGTGTCCATTCTTTTGAGATGCTGCAGCGGGCCATGGGATCGGGCGCAGTGAAGGTCAAAGCCGTTGAGGATAAAGCCGGAGCGGTGTCGGTGGTGGAATACGCCGATGGACGCCGTGGGGTGGTGGAGCTTACCAGTGGTGCCGGTATATACGGCGGCTGCCTGCGAAGCAAGGAGAAGGCTGCACCTTACGTGGTGGATATGAGCCGGCATTACCCCGATCTGCTCATTCGGATAGAGAAGTTCTTCCGGACCGGCCAGGCACCCATATCTCTGGAAACCACCTTCGAGGTTATGGCCATGCTGGATGCGGCAGAGCGTTCCTTCAGGAGTGGAAAGGCTGAAAACGTAGTGGGGGTGGCATAGTCATGAAGAAGATCAGAGCAGGTATAATAGGGCAGGGCCGGAGCGGCAGGGATATTCACGACCACTCTTTCAGAGACGTAGTGCCGGATAAGTATCAGGTGGTAGCTGTGGCCGATCCTCTGGAGGATCGTTGCCGCAGAGCCGAGGAGGAATTCGGCTATATAACTTATACCGATTACAGGGAGATGCTCAAGCGGAACGACCTGGATCTGATCGTCAACGCCTCCCCCAGCCATCTGCACGTCCCGATAACGATGGAGGTGCTGGATGCCGGTTTTAACGTATTGACTGAGAAACCGCTGGCCCGCAAGGCCGCCGATGCGGATATGCTTATCAAAAAGGCTGAGGACACAGGTAAGCTCTTTGCCGTCTATCAGCAGTCACGCTTTGCGCCTTACTTCCGGCAAGTGAACAAGGTTATCGATTCCGGCCTGCTGGGGCGTATAGTCATGGTCAAGATTGCTTTCAACGGCTTTGCCCGCAGATGGGACTGGCAGACGCTGCAGGAGATGGACGGCGGCAATCTGCTCAACACCGGGCCCCATCCGTTGGATCAGGCCCTGCATTTTGTGGGAAGAGATGCCATGCCGGAAGTGTTATGTATAATGGACCGGGCGAACACCTTCGGCAACGCCGAGGACCACGTCAAGCTGATCATGCACCGGCAGGACAAGCCCACCGTGGATCTGGAGATATCCTCATGCTGTGCCTATCCGTCCTATACCTATCAGGTGTACGGCACCAGGGGCGGTTTGACCGGTAATATGACGCATATCGACTGGAAATATTTTATTCCGGAAGAAGCGCCGCATCAGGAGTTGGCCAGAGAGCCTTTGCCCGGGCCGGGATACTGTGGTGAGCAACTGCCGTGGCATGAGGAGAGTTGGGATGTGCCTGAAGAGGATGCCAGCCTGTTCAACGCTATGGCCGGAAGATTCTACAACAATCTTTACGATGCCCTGGTGAATGGTGCTCCGCTGGTAGTTACGCCGCAGCAGGTGCGGCAGCAGATAGCCGTGATAGAGGAGTGCCACCGGCAGAACCCGCTGGATTGAGACTGTTTGCCGGCGCGCAGTGCCGGTGTCTGAACATAATTATTACGATAACCTGGCAGGTGTAGTTATGACCTCACGGGAAATAATCATCAGGAACCTGAACTTTGACGGCGCTGAACGCATAGGGCTGGCTTTTACCGGAAACAGATACAGCGATTTTGCCGTTGCGGGTCTGGGTGCCTCCTCCACCTGGGAGGGGCGGCGCTGGATCGAGGGGGATACGGAGTATTATGACGATGAATGGGGCAATATCTGGCATCGCAAAGTAGGTCTGAGCGCCGGTGGTGAGATATACAAGCCTGTTCTTCAGGATTGGTCTGATCTGGATAAACTGCACGTGCCGGATTTCGGCGCTCAGGAACGTTTTGTGGAAGCCCGGAAGAAGTTTTCGGCAGAGCCGGAACGTTACAGTCTGGGTGCTTTGCCTGGATTTGTCTTCAGCATCTGCCGCTATCTGAGGAAGATGGAGGTTTACTTTCAGGATCTGATGCTGGAGCGGGAGAACGTAGACAGGCTGCACGGTCTGGTGGCGGATGTGCTGGAGGAGGTTATAACCGGTTACGCCGCAGCCGGGGCCGATGGAGTTTTCTTCTGTGAGGACTGGGGCATACAGGACAGGCTGCTGATAAGCCCCAATACCTGGCGCGAGGTATTTCGTCCTCTGAATGAGAGACTGTGCCATGCCGCTCACAGCAGAGGGATGCACGTCCTGATGCACTCCTGCGGTTATAACCGGCTTATACTGGATGATCTGGCTGCCGCCGGCATAAACTGCTTCCAGTTCGACCAGCCGGAAATATACGGGCTGGAGGAACTGGCTCAAAAACTCAGGGAATTGAAGGTCTGCCTTTACTCTCCTGTGGATATTCAGAAGGTGATGCCAACCGGGGATAAAGAGCTGATAGAGGACACGGCCAGGCGAATGGCAGAGCTGTTCGGCGGTCCTGAAGGCGGTTTCATTGCCAAGAATTACGGCGATATCAAGGGTATAGGCGTGAAGGAAGAGTGGGACGAGTGGGCTTATCAGGCCTTTCTGGAATGCGCTAAGATCAAACCGGTTTTCAATTAGCAGGAGTTCCTGCAACACTATGATGGAGATTGTCATGCAATCCGAGCTTAATGCCGTTAAGTCCGACAGCAGGATACTGATGCCTTTGACGGACAAGGTAATGGAGTTGTCACGACGCCCGCAGGAGGCGGAAAAGAAAGCCCGCTGGGCGGCACATCAGAGTCTTGAAACAACCGACAGGTCTCCTGTATATGTATATTGTGAAGGCATACCCGCAAAGACGTGGGACGGTATCATCGGTGCGGAGACGGCTTGCAGCACTCCGCTTGGGAGAACACTGGAGAGAGAATTGCGCCGGCGCATCTGGGCGGCGGAAAATATCCCCGATGACAGGATAGTCTGGCCGACGGTTATTCTTTCCGCACCTGTTAAAATCGCCAGGGACTGGGGAGTGCCGCTGGAGTGGCATCAATCGGAAGATGATCTGGGAGCCAAAGGCTACGATCCGCCCTTCTCCGAAGGCATAGATATGAGTCGCCTGCAGACGGTAGAGATGGAGACCGACGAGGCGGCGGCCCGGGAATTGCAGGAGATGGCCTGCACATTACTGGGTGGCGATATGAAAGTATATCTTCAGCACCACACGCTGTCCTACAGCATTTTCGATACGGCTGTCCAGATGCGGGGCATGGACAGCATCTGCCTGGATACTATCGACTGTCCCGATAAAGTACATGCTCTGCTGGAACATATAACCCAAACGGTTCTCCGGCACCAGCTCAAACGTCAGGAGAGAGGCTGGACCAATTTCTTTCCGGACCCGGAGGACGATTATGCGCAGGTGGGCTTCAGAGTCAACTGTGTTGCCAAACCGGCGGATATGGAGGACAGGAAACCGTGCCTGTTCGATGAATGGGCCTATATCTCAGCCCAGACCAGCGCTTGTCTGGGCCCCGGCCAGTATGCCGAGTTCGTGCAGCCCTGCAATGCGCGTCTGGCGGAATTGTTCAGCCGTAAAACCGTCTATTACCACGGTTGCGAGTGCCTTGACAGAAAGATGGATATAATAGCTGAGTTGCCCAATCTGAGGCGCTTTCATGTCTCTCCCTGGTCGTCCGTCTCCCTGGCAGCGGATAAGTTCAGGGACAGGAACGTCATACTGGAAGTCCATTCTCACCCTGGCAAGGTCTTCTTTGCTCAGACAGGCGGGGAGATAAAGGCTGATTTGGCAGAGCTGGTGCGGCAGGCAGAGGGGATGCCGTTCGATCTCAATCTGAGCGATATACACAACATAAACAATGATCCGTCCAAGTTGGGCCTGTGGGCTGGAATCGCTACGGAAGCAGTTTGTGCCATCAGATAATTCGGCGTGATCTCTTGTTCCCA
The DNA here is from genome assembly GCA_028699365.1 of bacterium. Lineage (GTDB taxonomy): Bacteria > UBP13 > UBA5359 > UBA5359 > UBA5359 > UBA5359. The sequence goes on from JAQVUQ010000017.1 coordinate 13,502, forward strand.
GGAGCGGTAACTCGGCTTAACTGAACTTTTGTTCAGTTAAGCGTCCGGTATTCTTGACTCATGTCCTCTTTGCCCGTAGAATAAGCCTATCTTTATTAACAGAAGGATTTTTCGTCAAAGCCGCGGTCTGACCGACGGCGCCAACCTGGGGAGGGCTAAGGGATATGATTATAGTAATGGGTCGCGGCACCGGCGAAGAGCAGTTGCAAATAATAATCGATGAGATCAAGACCTACGGTTACGATCCTCACGTTATACGCGGCACCGACCGGACGGTGGTAGGGGCCGTCGGCGATGAGCGGGGCAAAGCCCGGCTGCAGGCGCTGGAGAGCTTTGACGGTGTGGAGCAGGTCATCCCCATCCTCAAGCCGTACAAGCTGGCGGGCACCGAGATCAAGCAGGAACGCAGTGTCGTTGAGTTATCGAACGGCTTGAAGATAGGCGGGGGGCATCTGGCGGTTATGGCCGGACCGTGCTCGGTAGAGAATGAAGAACAGTTGCTGGAGACGGCCAGGCAGGTCAAGGCTGCCGGAGCCAACGTCCTGCGAGGCGGAGCCTTCAAGCCGCGCACCTCGCCATACGCTTTCCAGGGACTGGCCGAGGAAGGTCTGAAAATAATGGCTGCAGCCAGGGAAGAGACCGGCCTGCCTATCATCACCGAAGTCATTGCGCCCGAGGATGTGGATCTGGTAGCCGAATATGCCGATATCGTCCAGGTGGGGGCCAGAAATATGAGCAACTTTGCTCTGCTGCGCCGCCTGGGAGGCATCCGCAAGCCGGTAATGTTGAAACGCGGCATGGCCGCCACTGTCGAGGAATTCCTGATGTCCGCCGAATATATCCTGTCGGAGGGCAATTACGACGTCATCCTTTGCGAGCGCGGCATCCGTACCTTTGAAACGGCCACCCGTTTCACCTTTGATATCAACGCCATACCGCTGCTGCATAATCTAACCCATCTGCCGGTGATCGCCGATCCCAGCCACGCCACCGGGCATTGGCGTCTGGTGGAGCCGATAGCCAAGGCTGCCCTGGCAGCCGGAGCCGACGGATTGATGATCGAGGTGCATACCGATCCCATCCACGCCTTTTCCGACGGTGCGCAGTCATTGAAGCCCGAAAAGTTTCGACAGGTGATGGCGAACATTCTGCCCTACGCGGAACTGGGCGGATTGAAGCTGCCCGAATTCGATTGACATAGTATACCTATATGGTATGATTCATAAAGATGATTTCATCATGGGGGCGACAGGTATCGACGGGAAGTGATGGGGTCGGAGTAGCGAGTCGAGGTTC
>JAQVUQ010000341.1 GCA_028699365.1 bacterium
GCGCAGGCCTATACGTTACTGGGACTGCATGCTTATCTCTCCCGCTTTGAAGGAGACCTTGCCTCAAGACGATTGCAGAAGAGACTGACTAACCGCCTTCTGTCCGCCTTTAAAAAGAACCGTAAAGAAGAATGGCCCTGGCCGGAAGATATTCTGACCTACGACAACGCCAGGCTGCCTCAGGCGTTGATACTATCGGGACACCAGATGGGAGACAGTAAAGCGATCGACATCGGCCTCAAAGCGCTCGATTGGCTTTTCGAACTTCAGACACACAGATGCGGCCATCTGTCTATTATCGGTAACGACGGCTGGTGTGTTAGAAACGACAGGCAAGCCCGCTTCGATCAACAGCCGCTGGACGCCCACGGGCTGCTGGAAGCCGCCCTGGCCGCCTATTTCGTGGAGCGCAGCCATAAATGGCTGCAAAGAGCGCGGCAGAGCATAAACTGGTTCCTGGGGCATAACGATACCGGAGAGCCCCTGGTGGATTTCACCACCGGAGCCTGTTGCGACGGCCTCTGTGCCGACGGGCCCAACCTTAACAGAGGAGCGGAATCCACTCTGTCATGGCTGACCGCCCTGCTGCTTGCCGGTGGATCACAGAAGCTGGACTTCATCTGGGATTATCCGAAAGAAGCGAATCGCACAAGAGTATTGGCCGAAGCTGACGCATCATCCGTATCAGATGGTCAGGCAGTCGGCTCAGAGTAAGGACGACAACCTTGAAAAACACGAATAACTACTGTGTGATGGACGAAATCTTCACCAGATACGAGGGCAACCCCATCCTGACGCCCCGGATGTGGCCGTACAGGATCAATGCCGTCTTCAACCCCGGAGCGGTCAAACTCGGCCGGGATACTCTTATTCTGGCCAGAGTCGAACGCCGTTCAGGCTGCTCCCATCTGACCGTGGCCCGCAGCTCCGACGGCCTTACCGATTGGCGCATCGACAATCATCCTACGCTGGCCGCCGATGTTGACAACCATCCTGAAGAGATCTGGGGGCTGGAGGATCCCCGCATCGTCTTTCTGGAGGAAGAAGGCGTTTATGCCGTCACCTACGTTGCTTTCTCTGCCTCCGGTCCTCTCGTTTCGCTGGCCACGACAACCGATTTCAGGGATTTCAAACGTCAAGGCATCATCATCCCGCCTGAGGATAAAGATGCCTCTCTCTTCCCCTGCCGGTTCAAGGGTCGCTATGCCCTGCTTCATCGTCCGGTAAATTTCTCCGGCATATCCTCCGGCATCTGGCTCTCCTTCTCCCCCGACCTCAAACACTGGGGAGATCATCGCCTGATCATCGAACCGCGGGAGAAAGGCTGGTGGGATTGCCATAGAGTCGGCCTGGGAGCGCAACCGCTGGCCACGGACCTGGGCTGGCTGCTTATTTATCATGGGGTCAAAGCTACCGCTTCAGGAAACATATACCGGGTAGGGGCACTCCTGCTGGATCTGGAAGATCCCTCCAAAGTGCTGCACCGTGCCGATGAGTGGCTGCTCAGCCCGCAGGAAACTTACGAACGTGTCGGCGATGTGGACGATGTGGTTTTCCCCTGCGGCATGGTTGTGGAGGATGATGAGTTGCGTCTCTATTACGGCGCCGCCGATTCCTGTATTGCCGTGGCCACAGCCAGGCTGTCCGATCTGCTGGGTTACCTGGTCACCTGCTCCGGCTGCCAGGTTGATAAGGCCAGGGTCTTCGTCAGTTACGTAAAATAAAAGGGAAACTGCATAACCAAAAAATAAAGCCGACTACCGTTTCCGGTAGTCGGCTCAATCTTGTATGGCAGGAATTACCTTACCATGATTGATCTCATAAGCAACGGATGCTTACCAGCGAGATCCGGTCGTTTTGCGCTCGGCCGGCTTGAAACAGTCCCGGCAATAGACGGGACGGTCGCTACGCGGCTGAAACGGCACCTGAGTCTTACATCCACAGGTGGCGCAAACAACATCGAACATCTCACGGGTTCCTCCGCCGAAGCGGCTCTGTCCGCCGGTTGATGCCTTGCGGGCTGCACGGCACTCCTGGCATCGCTTAGGATCGTTGTTGAAGCCTTTTTCTGCGTGAAACTCCTGCTCGCTGGCTGTAAAGACAAACGACGCATTGCAATCCACACAGGTTAGGTTACGGTCTTGAAACATGCTAAAATCCTCCAATCTTTCTTTATTCCACGAAATGTGCCTCGTTTTGGTGATGCGATAACCCTGAAAAGAGAATATAACATGTGACAAGACTCATTAGCAGACCACCATAACTTACCACGCCCGGACTGTTCTGTCAACTTTTAAGCAATCAAATCCGTTATTAATTCCGTTATATTGGGAAAGTTATTGTAAAATCCATTTATAGAGGAGATGATGATAATGCCCAGATTGCCCAACGTCAAAGAGTGCGATGTCACCGATTGCTTCTACAACACCGAAAAATTATGCCATGCGCCGGCCATAACCGTCGGTTCTCCCTGCCCGAGATGCGATACTTATATAGCTTCCGGACAACACAATGAGCCCGCGGATATAGGCCAGGTCGGAGCCTGCCATGAAGGCGATTGCCGCTTCAACGATGAGCTTACCTGCCATGCTCAGGAAATAGTGGTGGGGCATCATAAGGAACATGCCGATTGCCTCACCTACAGCCCCGAGGAAGGCAAGAGCGAGATTTCCGGATTAGCGTAGGACGGATCCTTTAGTTTGATGAGGAGTAACCTGCCGCCGGGAGCATGCGCCGTTATATGCTCCCGGCCTTTTCTTCGGTTATACCATAGCCATAACCGTCTTTTCCAGATCGCCTAAGCGGTCTCTACCTGCTCTTCCACCCGGTCGGGCCCAGGACAGATCCTGGCTGCCGGGAAAGACGCCGTCACTCAGGAATCTTTCAAAGACCTGTTCAAGGCCGGATATGGCTACCATCTCGCCGTCGGCAGCAGGGGTTCGTTCAAGGCTGGTCTCCTCCACCGCCGTTATCCTGCCCGCAGCCATGTATGTCAAAGCGCAGAGACGAACGAAAGCCCTGGTATCGGACAGGCATGTAAGCGGTCGCTCCGCCTTGCCTTGCAGATAACGGTAATACGCCCGATGGTTCTCCTGGAGTAAATTCCTGCCGTCGGCAGGGATCTCCTCCACCCTGCCGTCCTTCCACTCGATACGATAACCGCTGTAGGCGGTGTAAAGAATGGCAGCCTCCTCGCAATCGATCCTCTCATACTGCCTGGAACTGCCGGCACAGGCATGTGAAAGGGCCGCCTGCAGGGAATAACCGCCTTCCAGATCAGCCTTGACGAAAATCGTATCCGTTCCCTCAACGGCATGGGCGCGATACATCTCGGCTTCAACCTCACGTGCTTCGGCCCAGGAGAGAACTCCCTGGCGTCCTGCCCAGAAGAGAAGGTTGTGAATATAGTGTGCCATGGCATTGCCCATACAGGAATCCATTACCAGTCTGCCGTCCATGGACAATCTTCCAGACCAGGGAGCACGGTTGAAATAAGCCGTCGAACGGCCGGTAAGGCCAAAGAAAGAGACCCTTTGCAGGCGTCCGAACTCACCGGCCAGAATCCGTCTTTTAAGCGCCTGTCGCGGCTCTTCCGCAATAAAGTTGAAGCCCACCACCGTAGCATGCCCGGCTTTTTCTTCCGTCTCCAGCATCTCCTCCAGTTCGGCAGGATTCAGCGTCGGCGGCTTC
>JAQVUQ010000018.1 GCA_028699365.1 bacterium
CCCACCGGGGACAACTGCAATCGTATGTTCATAATGTGCCGAAAGACTCTTATCCGCAGTCACTATAGTCCATCCATCGGCAAGCAGACGTACTCCATAGTCGCCTGCATTGATCATCGGTTCTACAGCCAGTGTCATGCCTTCCTTAAGCAGCGTCCCTTGTCCCAGGCTGCCGTAATTAGGCACCTGCGGATCTTCATGCAGAGAACGACCGATACCGTGTCCCACCAGATCCCGCACTACACTATAGCCGTTAATTTCGGCATGCTGCTGTATGGCTGCTCCCACGTCACCCAGACGCCGGCCGGGAACCGCCAGTTCAATCCCCTTATAAAAGGCTTCCCTGGTAACCCTTATCAGCCTTTCGGCCTCGACTGAGATAACACCGACGGGGCAGGTAACCGCCGCATCGGCATAAAAACCGTCCAGCCTTACTCCCAGATCCAGACTGATGATCTCGCCTTCATTGAGAGTCCGGGATCCCGGTATGCCATGCACAACCTCATCGTTTACCGATGTGCATAAGGCGGCGGGATACCCACGGTACCCTTTAAACGCCGGTAATGCCCCAGCCTCTCGGATACAGGCCTCAGCCAGTGCATCCAGATCGGCTGTCGTTACGCCCGGATTTACGGCAGCGCCTACTTTTTGCAGAGCTTCGGCAAGAATTCGTCCCGCCCGGCGCATCTTCTCAATCTCGGCTTTACTCTTCCGTGTAATCATTATGCCTGGTTTCGAGCAACCTTCCCTATAGCATCCAGCGTATGTATTATCGATTCAAAAACAGCCTGCACTCCTTTATCTCCTTCTATGGGATAGAGCAGACCTACGTTCCTATAATACTCAATCAGAGGCTTTGTCTGAACTTCATAGACATCCAGCCGGTTTTCCACAGTAGCCGGTTGATCATCAGCCCGCTGATAAAGCTCTCCGCCGCAGACATCGCAAACACCTTCAACCTTGGAAGGCATGTTGACGACATGATATATGGCCCCACAACTCTTGCAGACACGCCGTCCGGAAAGACGCTCTACCAGCGCCGGCCGGCTGACCTGCAGATTGAATACGGCCTGAATATCGGAGCCGAGGTCGGACAGCACTACACTGAGCGCCTCCGCCTGCGGCACCGTTCGCGGAAAGCCGTCCAGTATATATCCCCTGGACAGACAATCGGACTGTCCAAGCCTGTTACGCGTCAACCCGATAACTACATCATCGGGCACAAGCCGGCCGCTCTCCATATATTCCCGGGCCTTGACTCCCAGGGGAGTCCCGGCAGCCAAGGCGGCACGCAACATATCTCCGGTTGAGATATGCGGCGTGCCGGTTCTCTCTACCAACACCTTGGCTACGGTACCCTTACCGGAACCGGGTGCGCCTAATAATACTACTCTCATTGCACTCCTGCCAGACGCGGACACGATTCCGCTCTTATTTAATGAAGCCCTCGTAGTTGCGCATGAGCAGATGAGCCTCGATCTGCTGCATGGTTTCCAAAGCCACTCCAACCATGATCAGGAGTGAGGTGCCGCCATACATATAGTAGATCTGAATATCAGTCAGATTCATCAGATACGTCGGCACAACGGCTATGAATGCCAGGAACACGGCGCCGGCCATGGTGATTCTGGTCAGTATCTTGTTAAGATACTCGGCTGTCGGCCGTCCGGGCCTTATGCCTGGAACAAAGCCGCCGTACTTCTTCATGTTATCAGCCACTTCAACAGGGTTGAAGATGACGGCGGTGTAAAAGAACGTAAACAGCACCACCATTATTACATAGAAGGTGGAATACCAGAACGAACCGGGCGCGAATATGTCCTTCACCCAGGCCATCACGCTGCCCAGAGTGCCTGTCTGCGGCGCAAACTGCGCAATAGTGGCCGGGAACAGAAGCACCGATACCGCGAAGATTATGGGTATAACACCCGACTGGTTGACCTTCAGCGGAATAAACGTGCTCTGGCCGCCGTACATCCTGCGGCCTACCACTCGCTTGGCATACTGAACAGGTATGCGACGCTGCCCCTGCTGGATGAATATTATGCCCAGGACCATGGCGATAAAGATCGCCAGGAAGAGCAGAATATCGAAGAGGTTGACAGCACCGACTCTGGCCTGCTCAACAACCTGAGCCACATCAGTCGGCATCCGGGCCAGAATACCCGTAAAGATCAACAGGGAGATACCGTTGCCGATTCCCTTCTCGGTGACCTGCTCACCCAGCCACATCAGGAACGCGGTTCCTGCAGCCAGGGTGATGACTATCATGGGGAAGGTCACGCTGGAAACCGTAAGTATTCCGGACTTGGCCAGCCACAGACATATGCCGCCGCCCTGGAAAAGGGCCAGCACTATGGTCAGATACCGGGTATACTGCGTTATCTTTTTACGACCGGATTCACCCTCCTTGGACATCTCCTCCAGGCTGGGCACTGCAATCGTCAAGAGTTGCATAATAATGGACGCGTTGATATACGGCGCTATACCCATAGCGAAAATAGAGAATTTTCGCAGAGCTCCACCGGAGAATACGTCCAGCAGACCGAGAAGGCCGCCGCCGGAGAAGAGCTTCTCCATGGCTTCCTTATCGATTCCGGGCACCGCGATATGCAGTCCCAGAATAAAGATTCCGATCATCCCGAATACGAATATTATACGCTTGCGCAGTTCGGGAATCTTGAAGGCACTCAAAAGAGATGCCAACATTTATATCACCTCAACCTTGCCGCCGGCGGATTGAATTTTCTCCGCTGCGGACTTTGTAAAACGACTTGCCTTTACGGTCAGACTGCGCTCCAGAGCCCCGTCGCCGAGAACTTTGAGGCCGTCTTTGAGCTTGCTGATCATCCCTATGCTCAACAGCATTTCCGGCGACACTTCCGTGCCGTCATCAAAACGATTGAGGTCTACCACGTTTATCTCAGCATAATCTACTGAGAAAATATTCGTGAAGCCTCTCAGTTTGGGAAGACGCCTGTAAAGAGGAGTCTGCCCGCCCTCGAAACCCGGACGTACGCTGCCGCGGGCTTTCTGTCCCTTTTGTCCCCGGCAGGATGTCTTTCCGTGACCGGAACCTGTTCCACGACCTATACGCTTTGTACTATGTCTCGCACCCTCTGCCGGACGCAGATCATGTAATTCCAATTGCCTGCACCTACCTTCAACTGATCCTAGAATAAAACCACTTATGCTAACGGCGCTCCCGTCAGCCATTCTATTTTACCACAATAATATACGATATCCAGACACAAATAACCGTCTTGCGGATTTTCAGCCTTCCGCTTCCACCTCAAGCATGTAGCGCACCTTATTGATCATCCCCAGTACCTGGGGCGTATCATCGTGATATCTCACCGCGTTCAATCTACGCAAGCCGAGTGCCGCAACGGTGGCCTTATGATCCTTAGGCGATCCTATGATGCTCTTCTTCAATGTAACCTTTAGCCTTGCCATTCCTAACTTACCTCCGTTCCTCTAACCGACCAGGTCTTCGACTCTCTTGCCGCGCATCCTGGCCACATCCTCAGCAGAGCGTATGTGCTTCAATGCATCCATAACCGTCCGTATGACGTTGATGGCATTGGATGTTCCCAGGGATTTGGTCAGGATGTCCTTGACACCTGCAGCCTCAAGCACGGCACGAACCGGTCCGCCGGCTATGACGCCTGTTCCCGGAGAGGCAGGCTTAAGTATAACCTTGCCGGCGCCCAGTGTCCAGCTTATCTCGTGAGGAATCGTCGTCCCCACCATCGGGAGCTTTACAAGGTTCTTCTTTGCATCTTCAATACCTTTACGAATCGCCTCCGGCACTTCGCCGGCCTTTCCCAGCCCGGCTCCCACATGTCCATGGCCGTCGCCCACGACTACCAGAGCACTGAAGCTGAACTTGCGGCCGCCTTTCAATACCTTGGCAACCCTGTTGATCTTGACTACCTTTTCGGTAAGTTCAAGGGTGTTCGGATCTATCTTAGCCATTATTTCTCCTCCATGCTAGAACTTCAGTCCGGCTTCACGTGCAGCTTCAGCCAGAGCCTTTACGCGGCCGTGATAGATATAGCCGCCGCGGTCGAAAACGACTTCGTTTACTCCGGCACCAAGACAACGTTTAGCGATAAGGCTGCCTACTGCAGCAGCAGCTTCTGCATTCCCACCGCTTTTAATGCTGCCCTTGACTTCCGGATCCATCGTGGAAGCGGCGCATAGCGTCTTTCCAGCCTGATCATCTATTACCTGCGCATATATATTGCATAGGCTCCTGAAAACGTTAAGCCGCGGCCGCTGCGGTGTGCCGGATACCTTGTTCCGGACACGAAAATGCCTCTTCTGCCTGGCTATTACCTTTTTAGCTGTATTACCCATCGCCTAACTCCCTTTACCAGCTCTTTAGCGTTTTAGTCATTAGCCTTTTAGTAGCTTACGCTCACGCACGTTACTAGTGCCGGCTTGTTTATTTTCCTACCTTGCCGGCTTTACCGACTTTTCTGCGAATCTTCTCGCCCTCATAAGCTATACCCTTGCCCTTGTAAGGCTCGGGCGGCAATATTGCCCTGATCTTGGCAGCCGTCTGGCCAACCCGTTGCTTGTCGATACCCTGAACGATTATCTTGTTATTGCCTTCCACGTTCAGTTCAATGCCTTCCATGGGCACGACTTCGACCGGGTGAGAAAACCCTACCTGAAGAACCAGATTCTCTCCCTGCTTCTGGACACGATAACCTACACCGGTAATGACCAGTCGCTTGACATAGCCGTTGGTCACACCCTCTACCATATTGGCCACCAGGGTCCGGCTCAAGCCATGCAGTGACCTGTGCGGCTTGCTGTCGGTTGGTCTCTCAACTCGTATAACGCTATCCTCGACCACGACTTTCATATCGGGGCTCAGTCGCTGTGCCAGCGTTCCCTTAGGACCCTCAACAGTCACTGTGCTGTCGTTAATTTTAATCCCGACCCCTGCCGGGATGGGAATAGGCATTCTTCCGATTCTTGACATCAGTCACACCTCCATTCTACCAGACGTAACAGAGAATTTCGCCGCCGACTCCGGCTGCTCTGGCAGCCTTATCGGTGAGAATACCCTTGGAGGTAGACAGAACAGCCACTCCAAGCCCGTTCAGAACTTTGGGTATCTCGGTATGGCGGGCATACACCCTGATTCCGGGCTTACTTACTCTTTTAATCCCGGTTATAACGGCCTCTCGCTTGGGGCCGTATTTGAGATGGATCCTTATAACGTCCTGAGGCGTACGCTTACTGACCTCAAAACGGCTTATGTATCCTTCTTCCTTCAATATCTCCGCAAGCGCCAACTTTATCTTTGATGCAGGCACTTCGACCACATCATGGTTGGCCCTGCAGGCATTACGTATCCTTGTCAGCATATCTGCTATGGGATCGGTCACGGTTATCACCCTCCACTTACACTATTGCATAATCCTACGGTTTACCAGCTTGACTTGGTAATTCCGGGTATCATGCCGCGATGCGACAGCGTTCTAAAGCAAATCCGGCACATACCGAATCTACGCATAAACCCTCTAGGTCTCCCGCATATACGGCAGCGGCTGTGTTGCCTTACGGAAAACTTCGGCTGCGCATTCGCCCTATTTATCAGACTCTTCTTAGCCACTTCTTACCTCCATCCAACTAGGTTCCAAGTTCAAGGTTCCCCGTTATTCCTTCTTTTCCTTTGCGGCTTCGGCGATGATTCGCTCAGCCGTATGTGCCGGCACCTCTTCGAAGTGCGCCTCCTCCATGGTAAAGGTGCCGCGCCCCTGAGTTATGGAGGTCAAATCGATATTGTACCTCTGCATTTCACCTAAGGGCACCATAGCCTTCACCACCGTGCGACCATTTCCCTGCGGCTCCATACCTAGAATACGGCCGCGCTTGGTATTCAGATCGCTTATTATGTCACCGGTATTGGCATCAGGCACGTTCACTTCGACGCTCATAACCGGCTCCAACAGGACAGGCCTGGCATCTGCAAAACCTTTTTTGAAAGCCATTGAACCGGCAATCTTAAAGGCCATCTCCGACGAATCAACCGGATGGAAGGATCCGTCGACCAGCGTCACCTTTACATCCACAACCTTGTATCCGGCAAGTATGCCTTCCTGCATGGCGTCGCGCACACCCTTCTCCACCGCAGGAATATACTGCCGGGGCACGGAACCGCCGAATATCTTGTCGATAAATTCAAACCCCTCGCCACGCGGCGCCGGTTCGAGTTCTATCACGCAGTGTCCGTATTGCCCGCGTCCACCGGACTGCTTCTTGTGCTTGTATTCAGACTTGGCACGGGCTGTTACCGTCTCGCGATACGGTATCTTCGGTATCGCTACTTCTACGTCCACGCCGAACTTACGCTTCAGCCGATCAACCGCAATATCTACGTGAGTCTCGCCCATGCCTGAGAGTATCGTCTCAGCCGTAGCGGTATCACGCCGGACATTCAACGTAGGATCCTCATCCATCATGCGATGCAGCGCCGCTCCCAGCTTGTCCTCATCACCCTTGGTTTTAGGATAAACGGCAGCAGCCATTATCGGACGCGGGAAGCTTATCCCGGGAAGCACGATGGGCATATCCTTATCGCACAGTGTATCACCGGTCACCGTCGATTGCAGCTTGGCTACAGCTCCAAAATCTCCGGCGCCTACACTATCCGTCGGTTCCTGCTTCTTGCCCACGGTATAGAATGCCTGACCTATCCTCTCGTCGGCATGCTCGCGCAACGGGTTGTAAACGTGTGAGTCGGATTTCAATGTACCTGTAAACACCCTGAAATAGGTGAGCTTACCAACGTAAGGATCAGCCATTGTCTTGTATACCAGCGCGGCCAGTTTGTCGGCACCTGTTTCCAGGCTGTCCCCTGTTTTGGGGCTGGTCCCAGCGGCCTCGGCTACCGGCGCCGGCATCAACTCGATCAATGCATCCATGAGCGTCTGTATACCTACACCGGTAGCGGACGATCCGCAGAAAACCGGAAACACATTTCCCGCCCTGATAGCACGCGTCATGCCGTAGACGACTTCATCGGCGGTCAGATCTTCACCCTCCAGATACTTCATCAGGAGATCATCGTCGCCTTCCGCCGCCAGTTCGATAACCTTGTCTCTGTTGGCGGCAGCCTCGTCCATAAGCTCCTGCGGAATATCCGCCACGCTGTAATTCTTCCCGTCGGTGTATGTCACTGCTTTCATCTGCAGCAGATCCACAACGCCTTTAAAATCATGTTCTGAACCGATCGGCATCTGCAGCGGCACAACGTTATTCCCCAAGCTGTTCCTGAGCTGAGAAACAACGCCGGCAAAATCCGCGTTCTCACGGTCCATTTTATTTATGAAGAACATCCTCGCTATGCCTCTGTCCGCAGACAGGGCCCAGGCATTCTCGGTGCCAACCTCTACGCCTGAAACGGCACAAACCGTAATCAGTGCGCCTTCCACTACACGAAGCGCGCCCTTTACCTCTCCGATAAAATCCGAATATCCGGGAGTGTCCAGGACATTGGCCTTCCTGTCCTTCCAGATAACGGGCTCGACCGTGGTATTGATGGAGATGTGGCGCTTAACCTCTTCCGGATCGTAATCCGAAACGGTATTACCCTCAGCCACCTTACCAAGTCTGTCGGTCGCACCGGAGTTGAACAACATCGACTCTACCAGGGTCGTCTTGCCGCACCCGCTGTGACCAACAACAGCAACATTTCTCAGATGATCGATATCAAAGCGTTTCGTAGTAATCCCCTCCTCAGTTTTCTCTGAAAGGCATACCCATCTTTGCAAGCAATGCTCGTGCTTGATCGTCATCGTCACTATCGGTAACTATAATTATATCCATTCCCCTGGTCTTGACCACTTTATCGTAATCGATCTCGGGGAATATCAACTGCTCCTTCAAACCGAGGGCGAAATTCCCCCTGCCGTCGAACGATTTAGCGGAAACTCCGCTGAAATCGCGCACACGCGGCAGAGCTGCATTTACCAGTTTGTCCAGGAAGTTATACATAGTCTCGCCGCGCAGCGTCACTTTACAGCCGACCGACATGCCTTCCCTGATCTTAAAGCTGGCAATGGATTTTTTGGCTTTGGTTACCAACGGTCGCTGTCCGGTTATGAGCGCCAGGTCGTTTACGGCCGCATCCATGAGTTTGGGATCCTGAACGGCGTCTCCAACACCCATATTGATCACTATCTTGGTAACCCTGGGAACCTGCATGACGTTCTTAAACCCGAACTGTTCCATCATGGCAGGTACGACATCTTTTGAATACTTATCTTTTAATCTAGACATATTTTCCTCCCTGCACGTCAGCCTGGTCAGACCTTATCGACTATCTCGCCGCACTTCCTGCACACTCTTACCTTTTTGCCGTCGACGACGGTAAAGCCGACTCTGGAAGGCGCATTGCATTTAAAGCACATCAACATTACGTTGCTGCCGTGCAACGGTGCCTCCTGCGGAATAATTCCGGCCTGACGCACCTTGGGTCCGGCCTTGACGTGCTTCTTTACGGTGTTCACGCCTTCAACGATAACTTTCCCCGTCTGCGGCAGGACACGCATAACCTTACCCTGCTTGCCTTTATCCTTACCGGTCAGGACGGCAACCGTATCGCCCTTCTTAACATGCACTTTATTGTTTGTGCCCAATCTCTACACCTCTTTTTCCAGCTTTTTAGGCTGTAGGCATTTAGCCGTTTAGTAGTGTTAACGCAGATTATTAAGCCTGAATTCCGTATTCTCCTAACAGCTTAAACAGCTACTGCCTATATACCTTTTACAGAACCTCAGGAGCCAGGGAGATGATCTTGGCATAAGCTCCCGTTTCCCTGAGTTCCCTGGCCACCGGCCCGAAGATGCGGGTGCCGCGAGGGTTCTTCTGCTCGTTGATAATAACAGCGGCGTTATCGTCAAAACGTATGGACGAACCGTCGGAACGCTTAATAACCTTGCTGGTGCGCACTACAACAGCCTTGACCACATCGCCCTTCTTAACGGGAGCGTTGGGTATGGCCTGCTTCACTACGCCGACAATCACATCGCCCACTCTGGCATAGCGAGCGTTTGAGCCTTTCAGGACCCGTATGCACATCAGCACGCGCGCACCGGAGTTATCCGCAACCTTTAATCTGGTTTCAGTCTGTATCATTGTCCCGCCTCCGTCACTCTGCTTTCTTGAGAATCTGAACCAGCCGCCATCTCTTATCCTTGCTTATCGGCCTGGTCTCCATCAGCCGGACAACATCACCGTTGTGTGCCTGATTCTCAACGTCATGCGCCTTAAACTTAGTGGTCTTGCGAACGAACTTCTTGTAGAGAGGGTGCTGAACGCGCGTCTCAACAGCCACGACTATGGTCTTATCCATCTTGTCGCTCACTACCACACCTTCTCTTGTCTTGCGTAACGCACGCTTTTCCATTCAAATATCCCCCTGATCGTATTCGGAACACCTGCCAGAGGCCGTACGTTCCGACGCTGATTTTTACAATTGGAGAGTTGTTACTTCTCTTCCATCGCGGTTATTATCCTGGCAATCTCCTTCTTCACGCATCCCATGCGCGAAGGGTTCTCGAGATTTCCGGTCGCTCTCTTGAAGCGGAGGTTGAACAGCTCTTCCTTTGATTCCGCCAACTTCAGCTTCAATTCCTGAACGTTCATATCCTTTATCTGGCTTTTGAACTGGCTACGCTTCATTAACGCCACCACCCATCTCTTCCCGGGTTACAAACCTCGTCTTTATAGGAAGCTTGTGCGATGCCAGACGCATCGCTTCCTTGGCAGTATCATGCTCCACGCCTGATATTTCAAAGAGCATTCGTCCGGGCTTCACTACGGCCACCCAGTATTCGGGCGCCCCTTTACCGCTACCCATACGGGTCTCGGCAGGCTTGGCGGTTACGGATTTATCGGGAAACACTCTTATCCAGACTTTCCCGCCTCTTCTGATATATCGGTTGATCGCAATACGCGCGGATTCGATCTGCTGACTGGTAACCCAGCCCGGCTCCAACGCCTTTATCCCGTAATCACCGAACGTTACCTCAAATCCGCCCTTGGCATCACCGCGCATATTGCCGCGATGCACCTTGCGATGTTTTACTCTCTTGGGCATCAACATAACCGCTTACTCCTTTCCGACGGGAGCGGCCGCCGGAACCTGTTCCGAGACGGCTGGGCCCGCAGGCTTCTTCAATTCAGGCAGTACCTCGCCCTTGTATATCCAAACCTTGATCCCTATCTGCCCGTAAGTGGTGACAGCCTCGGTAAAGCCGTAATCTATATCGGCACGCAGCGTATGCAGCGGTATCTTCCCTTCCTTATAGCTCTCGGAACGGGACATTTCAGCGCCGCCCAGACGGCCGCTGCATCCCACCTTAACGCCCTTGGCACCCATCTTCATGGCCCTTGACACTGCCTGCTTCATAGCCCTTCTGAAAGACGTCCTCTTCTCCAACTGCGCCGCTATATTCTCAGCCACCAGTTGAGCATCGAGGTCGGCCTTCTTTATCTCCTCGATATTGAGGGAGACAGGCTTGCCAACCTGCTTTTCAAGCGCCAATCTGAGTTCATCGACACCCTTGCCGCCCCGGCCTATAACCATACCGGGCTTAGCCGCAACTATGGTTATCCTGAGCTTGTTTCCCGGACGCTCGATGATTATATCTGCAATGCCGGCGTTATAAAGACGCGCCTTGATATACTTCCTGAGACCAAGATCCTCATGCAGATTCTCAGTGTAATTACGCTTATCAAACCACTTGCTCTTCCAGTCCTTTATGATTCCCAGGCGCAACCCGTAAGGGTGTATCTTCTGTCCCAAATCCGTTTCCTCCTTGATTTGCCGCCTCAGCGGCAATCGGCCGTTTCATCGCCGGAGCACCGCATGTCGGCCGGCACTCACGACGCTCATATCCTATCCGTTCAGTGCACGTCGCTTACTACCACGGTTATATGGCTGGTGCGCTTTCGTATCCGGTTGGCCCTGCCGTGCGCCCTGGGTCTGAAACGCTTCATCGTCGGGCCCTCATCCACAAATGCACGGCTTACGGAAAGCTGCTCACGGTCTGCAGCCATGTTATGCTCGGCATTGGCGGCAGCCGACTGCACCACCTTCTCTATGGCCTTAGCAGCCATATTAGGCGTGAATTTCAAAAGATTTATGGCATCGTCAACACGCTTCCCCCTGATCAGTTCCATAACGAACCTGACTTTTCTGGGGGCTATTCGTACATACTTTGCGCTGGCCTTTGCCTCCATAACGCTTACCTCCGCTGTTTCTGCTATTCCTACTTTACGGCCGTCGAACGCTCCGTATGAGATCCGTGACCTCTAAAGAAGCGTGTCGGCACAAATTCACCCAGCTTATGACCGACCATATTATCGGAAATATAGATCGGAACATGCTTACGCCCGTCATGAATGGCTATGGTATGGCCGATCATCTGGGGGAAAACCGTTGAACGTCGCGACCATGTCTTGATAAGACGCTTTTCGTTCTTGGCATTCATCTCTTCGATTTTCTTCATCAGGCTCTCTTCTACGTAAGGGCCCTTTTTCAAGGATCTACTCAAAGCCCTGCCTCCTTACTTACGCTTTCTGACAATCATGGCATCGCTGGTCTTGCGCTTGCGGGTCTTGTATCCCAGCGTCGGTTTACCCCAGGGCGACATGGGACTCTTGCGTCCGATAGGCGCCTTTCCTTCACCACCACCGTGCGGGTGATCGTTGGGGTTCATTACCACACCGCGGACAGTCGGCCGTACACCGAGCCAGCGGCTCTTTCCGGCTTTACCGTGTGATATAAGACCATGCTCCGCATTGCCTATCTGACCGATAGTGGCCATGCAATCCATATGCACCAGGCGCACTTCGCCGGACGGCAATCTCAGATGGGCATAGTCTCCCTCTTTGGCCAGGAGCTGTGCCGATCCACCGGCCGATCTTACGATCTGGCCGCCACGCCCGGGCTTCAACTCGATATTGTGAATAAAACTACCGGAAGGTATGTATCTCAACGGCATACTGTTTCCGGGGTTAATATCCACACCTGTGCCGGAGATAACCGTAGCCCCCACCTTGAGGCCCTGCGGAGCTATAATATATCTCTTCTCACCGTCGGCATAATTCAGCAACGCTATTCTGGCAGACCTGTTAGGATCATACTCGATTGTAGCCACTTTGGCAGGTATGCCGTGCTTGTTGCGCTTGAAATCGATTATACGATAAAGGTGCTTATTGCCGCCGCCATGATGCCTTACGGTTATCCTGCCCTGGGCATTTCTACCGCCGGTCTTATTCAGCGGAGCCGTCAGCGACTTTTCCGGGCTTGTCGCCGTGATTTCATCATAAGCCGGCGTCACCATAAATCGTCTGCCGGGAGATGTCGGTTTATATTTCTTAACGGCCATCTCTGTAAACTCCCTTTCCAGCTTTATAGCCTATAGCTCTTTAGACTGCTAGTAGTATTCACGCAGGTTTTGCTGTCATTCGGATATTAGTATTCATCTACAGCCTAACCTGCTACAGCCTATTTACCTCGTCAGGCACTCTCAAACAGCTCTATCTTCTGACCTTCCACCAGCGTAACAACAGCCTTTTTCCAATCCGGCGTCTTGCCGGCCTGAAAACGGACTCTCTTCATCTTGCCGGGTATAGTCATCGTGTTGACGCGCTTGACCTTTACCTTGAAGATCTCCTCAACAGCCTGTTTTATCTCTATCTTGTTGGCCGTCTTGTCCACTTCAAATATATACTTTCCGATTTCAGCCTCACGCATGCTCTTTTCAGACACGATCGGCCTGATAATTATATCTCTGGCTGACTTCATGATACGTACGCCTCCTCAAGCCTGTCGGCAGCCTCTTTGGTCAACAACAGCAGTTCGCTGTTCAGAATATCAAATACATTCAGATTGTCAACCAGAATGGCCTTTACCCAGGTAATATTGGCGACGGACTTCTCGATATTGGCATCGCGCCCACCAAGCACCAGCAACACTCTGCCGCTTGTGCCGAATTTTTCGATCAACTCAGCCATAACCTTTGTCTTGGGCTGTTCCATGACCAGTCCATCCATAACTTTTACAGCACCCGCACCCGCTTTACCGGATAGAGCGGATATCAGAGCCAGACGCCGGACTTTCTTCGGCAATCCCTTGGCATAGGAACGTGGATGCGGGCCGAAAACAATACCACCGCCGGTCCATATAGGCGATCTGGTGCTTCCATGTCGAGCCCTTCCTGTTCCCTTCTGTCGCCACGGCTTTTTGCCGCCGCCGCTGACCTCTGCTCTCGTCTTGGTATCGGCGTTACCGGCACGTCGCCCTGCCATCTGCCTGACAAGAGAGCTGTGAACCGCATGCCGGTTCACTTCGGCACCGAACACCGCATCGTTAAGCTCTCTGGTGCCGACAACTTCGCCTTTTATATCATATACAGAAACCTGAGGCATAATGGCTTCCTCCTAAACTACTCGCTTGCTTTACGGATTATTACCAATCCGCCCGTCGGTCCGGGGACGGCACCCTTTATCAACAACAAATTGCGCTCGGCATCGGCCCTTACTACCTTCAGTCCCCTGACGGTTACCTGATCGCTACCCATGCGGCCGGGGCTGCGCTTTCCCTTGAAAACCCTGGCTGCATCCGTGGCACCGGCCGAAGCCGGCTGGCGATGCTGCATGGAGCCGTGACTGGCAGGTCCACCCTTGAAGTGGTGCCGTTTCATAGCACCGGCAAACCCCTTACCTTTGGAAATGCCTGTAACACTGACCTTCTCACCTTCGCTGAAAATGGCGGGAGTAACGTCCTGTCCATTCTCATAAGCCGAGACATCCTTCAGCGTAAACTCTTTAAGGTAACGCATAGGCTTAAGGCTTGCCTTGGCGTAATGGCCCTTCAAAGGCTTGATCGCTTTACGCTCCTTTATCGTGCCGAAACCGAGTTGCACGGCTGTATAACCGTCGTTATCCTGATCCTTCACCTGAACCACCTTACAGGGCCCGGCTTCGATAACGGTTACCGGAACGACTCTGCCGTCGCTACCGAAAATTTGGGTCATACCCAGCTTCTTACCTATAATCCCGATTGCCATAATCTCAACCTCTCATATCAGGCTGAAGGCTGATGACTTCAGCCTGTTCCGAGTTCAACGCTCACCGTTCAAAGTTATCAACAGAAGACTTGAACTTTATCTCAGGATAAAGACCCAAGTATCCTACCCGGAAACCTTGAACCCTGAACCTTTGAACCTTGAACCTCTATAGCCTGTCTGCCTGAGTAATCTCAGAGCTTTATTTCTATATCCACACCGGCCGGCAGATCCAACCGCATCAACGCATCGACCGTCTTTGCCGCCGGGCTTAAGATATCGATCAACCTCTTGTGAATCCGCATCTCGAAATGCTCGCGGGATTCCTTATCGATATGCGGCGAACGAAGAACGCAATAGATGTTCTTCTCGGTCGGCAGCGGCACCGGCCCTGCCACCGATGCACCGGTTCTCTTGGCCGTATCGACTATAGTCCTGGCAGACTGATCGAGCAATTTGTGATCATACGCTTTAAGGCGTATTCTTATCTTTTGCTTTGCCATCTTTTCTCCCTCATAATCAGCTATTACGCATCGATACCGCTGATAACTCCGGCGCCTACGGTGTGCCCGCCTTCTCGTATGGCGAACCTCAATCCCTCTTCCATTGCTATCGGCGTTATCAGCTCTACCGACAACGCTACGTTGTCTC
>JAQVUQ010000342.1 GCA_028699365.1 bacterium
GGTACCTGGGTGGAGAACGACTGCAACCTGGTATCCGGAGAATCCCTGGTGCGCCAATGCCTCTACGGGCAGCGCTTCTTCAAGGAAGAGTTCGGGGTGGACGTCAGGGTGGGCTGGCTGCCGGATGTCTTCGGTTACTCCTGGGCCATGCCGCAGATATACAGGAAGAGCGGCCTGGAGTACTTCATGACCTCCAAGATAAGCTGGAACGATACCAATCGCTTTCCCTATAACACCTTCTGGTGGCAGGGTATAGACGGCACTCGTATCTTTACTCAGTTGATCCACGGCACCTATAACGCTCTGGTCAAGCCGGCAGAGATGCAACAGTTATGGGAAGATTACAACTCAAAGCTCGAGTGCCCCGACTTTATCTCCTCATACGGTCATGGAGACGGCGGTGGCGGTCCTACTCGGGAGATGCTGGAGTATCTGCCGCGTCTGTCCGATATCCCGGGGCTGCCCAAGGCATGCACCGGGAGAGTGCATGATTACTTTGATCGTATAGCTGAGGAGACGGAAAACCTGCCTGTATGGAACGGCGAACTTTATTTCGAGCGACATCGAGGAACATACACCAGCCAGGCCCGGAACAAACGCTTCAACCGGAAGAGCGAACTGCTTTACCGTGAAGCGGAGATGTATTGCAGCATAGCTTCCCTGCATGGAAAATCCTACCCTGATGAAGAGCTGAGACGGGGTTGGCAGACTATCCTGCTCAACCAGTTCCACGATATTATCCCTGGCTCCTCCATCAACGAGGTTTACAAGGATTCCAGGGTGCAGTATGAGAGTGTCATGGAATGCGGAGAAAGGCTGCACCGGGAAGCCCAGGAAAGCATAGCCGCCGGCATAAATACCCAAGGGGAAGGAACCCCTGTTCTTGTTTTCAACTCTCTTTCCTGGGAAAGAAGCGGGATGGTAAGTATTGAGGTCGGTTCGGCTGGTAGCCTGAAGGTGATCGGTTCGGATGGAGCGGAAGTTCCCAGCCAGTTATCTGAAGGCAAGCTGCTCTTTCTGGCAGAGCATCTTCCCTCCTGCGGCTATGCTGTCTACCGTTTGGTGGAAGGAAGCAGGTTGGCGGAAGAGAGTCCTTTTATGGTGCAGGATGGGAAAGTGGTTACTCCCTATTACGAAATGGAGTTCTTGTCCGATGGCACTATAGCTCGTTTATATGATCGCTTAAGGAAGCGGGAAATGCTGCCGGAAGGAACCCGGGCCAATCACCTGCAGGTGTTCGAAGATAAGCCAACAATCTGTGAAGCTTGGGATATCGAGTTGCAGTATCAGGAAAAATCCTGGGAATTCAAACCCGTAAGTCCCGTGCAAGTTAGAGAGAAAGGCCTGTTGCGTTTGGTGTTGCAGCAGGAACTGAATTACAACAAATCGAGCTTAGTGCAGGATATGATCCTTTATGCTCATAGCCCCAGGATAGACTTCGTCAACAAGGTGGACTGGCAGGAGAGAAAGATATTGCTTAAGGTAGCTTTCCCGGTGGAGATACACGCCTCGCGTGCCACATACGAGATAGCTTTTGGTGCTATAGAGAGGCCGACTCATTGGAATAACGGCTGGGATAAGGCCCGCTTTGAAGTTTCCGGGCACCGGTGGGCCGATCTATCCGAGGCCGATTACGGTGTGAGCCTACTGAACGATGGCAAATACGGTTGGGACATCAAAGATAACATTATGCGTTTATCGCTGTTGCGCTCGTCGGAGAGTCCCGATCCGGAAGCTGACAGAGGAGAGCACCTGTTCACCTATTCTTTGCTGCCCCATACTGGCGATTGGAGGAATGGTACTCTGCAGGCAGCCCATGAGCTGAATTCGCCTGCTGTGGCGCTGGTGACGAACTTCCATGACGGCAGATTGGACGGGAGGCATTCGTTTATGGGGATAGACCGTTGCGGCACTCTGATAGATACGGTCAAGCAGGCTGAGGATGGCAATGGGATAATCATCAGAGTCTATGAGGCCTATGGCACTAGGGGGCCGGCAGTACTGGTCTTGGACAGGGATATTGTCGAGGCCTGCGAATGCGATCTGCTTGAACATCGTATTGGAGAGACAGATTACAGAGGTAAAGAGATAAGTTTCCACATTAATCCTTTCGAGATACGCACTTTCAAAGTGAGGGTTAGCTGATACAGCCGGGTTGAGTGGAGGATAGAGTGATGCTTAATGTTGATAACACGCCGCGCAGACGTTTCATGGATGCGTTGGAAAGAAAACCCTTGAAGGGTCTGGTACCCCATTTCGAACTGGTGTTTTTCTTGACGATGCAGGCTTTCGGAAAGGTGCATCCCAGCCATCGTAATTATGCTCAGTGGGATCAGATGGAAGAAAGAGAGCGCCAAATGCATCGTTTGGATATGGCTCGACTCTATATCGACACGGCAGAGCGGTATGAGCACAGCGCCATATTTCTCCATCCTAATCCGTATACTCTGGAAGAGACTCTTAAGTTGATCGATCTGGTAAGAGAGTTGAGTAACGACAAGTATTTCTTGATGTTGGATGGTGATGCCACTTACGGATTGCCCAGCGGCGATAAGATGCTGGAGTTCACTTACAGACTGGCCGATAACCCGGTCGGCATGAAAAGGCAAGCATGTTTGGAAGTAGACGCGGCGCTGGAAAAGGCAGAGAGGATCAGGACGCACGGTGGGCTGGACTGCTTTGCTCTCTGTACCGATTATTGCTTCAACAGTGGGCCCTTCCTCAGTCCTGCACAGTTCGGCGAATTTGTTGTGCCTTTTCTGGCTCGGCTGATCGACGGCTACAGGGATATGGGTTTTTATACCATCAAGCATACGGACGGTAATATAATGCCCATAATAGATCAGTTGGTGCAAGCTAATCCCCATGCTCTGCATTCGCTGGATCCGCAGGGAAGCGTAGATATAGCCGAGGTGAAGTGTCTTTACGGAGACAGTGTCTGCCTGATAGGGAATGTGAACTGTGCGCTGATGGATACAGGCACGGAGGAGCAGATAAGAGCATCGACAAGATATGCTCTGCAGCACGGCATGCCCGGAGGCGGATATATATTTTCTACCAGCAACTGCATATACACGGGCATGCCGCTGTATAATTATGAGCTGATTCTTGATGTTTTGCGTGACGAAGGCATGTATGCCTGATGTAATAACAATATAGAGGTGATTAAGTGTCTATTCAAACTCCAACATTTAAGGACATCCAGACCAATCCACCATTAGGAGACAAAGGGCTCATAAATATCTATTTGCCCGAAAGGGAAGGAATATTCCCCTTTATCTTAGGTATCCATGGGGGAGGATGGGAAGCTGGAGACCGTAACTCCTACAGCCATTTTTGGCCTCGGATCAAGCCGGCGGGAATAGCTTTTGTGCTTTGCAGCTACAGGCTTTTTCGGGAAGCTCGTTATCCCGCAGCTTATTATGATATTTTGCATTTATTTAAATGGCTGGAGAGAAACGGCTGGAATTATCGTTTGGATTCAAGCCGCTATGTCTTGCTTGGCGGTTCGGCCGGCGGGCATCTGTCTATGTTGTCAGGGCTGCGGGCGACTAAGGAAGAAGACGATATATGCGGAATAAAAGGGATAGTTGATTATTGCGGGATAATGGATCTTGTAGATCAGTATGCACATGATCAGGTTCGCGGTAATACTATGACGCCGGATTTTATGGGAGG
>JAQVUQ010000343.1 GCA_028699365.1 bacterium
CATAGCCCAGGCAGGTCGTCCCGGTGCCGTAACCATCGCCACCAACATGGCCGGTCGAGGAGTCGATATCCTGCTGGGCGGCTATCCGGTGGATCCCGAGGCTGCCGCTAAAGTCAGGGATGCGGGCGGCCTGTATGTCGTCGGCACGGAACGCCATGAGAGTCGTCGTATAGACAACCAGTTGCGTGGGCGATCCGGACGTCAGGGCGATCCGGGCGCTTCCAAGTTCTTCGTCTCGCTTGAGGATGAGTTGATGCGGCTGTTCGGCGGCGAAAGGATCTCCGGCATCATGGACAGGTTAGGCCTGGAGGAAGATCAGCCGATTGAACACCCCTGGATCAGCAAGGCTATGGAGAATGCACAGCGTAAAGTGGAAGAGCACAACTTCAGTATCAGAAAGCACGTTCTGCAGTATGACGACGTCATGAATGAGCAGAGGCGGATCATATATGAAGAGAGACGCAAGGCTCTGCAGGGCGCCGATCTTCACGCCAACATTGTCGACTATATCAATACTCTGGTTGAGCGTGAAGTCGATCTGTATACGCCGCAGTCGATACCCATGGAAGAGTGGGACATATCCGCTCTTTATGAGAGCCTGAGATCCATATTCCCCCTTGATGGAGCCATCGGTATCGGGAATCTCAGAGGGAAAATGCGTGATGAGATTGTGGAAGAAGTCGGTGCTGTTGCTCTGGCCGCCTATGACAGACGCGAGGAAGAACTTGGCCTGGAGATGTTGCGCGAACTCGAGCGCATGGTCATTCTGCGTGTTATCGACGGTAAGTGGATCGATCATCTCTATAATATGGATGAGTTGCGCGAAGGCATTAACTTGCGCGCCTATGGACAGATAGATCCCCTGATTGCTTACCAGCGTGAAGCCTTCGATATGTTCGACGGCATGAAGGAAGGCATAATGGAGGATACGGTACGCTATGTTTACCGCGTCCAGGTGGTGACGGAGCAGAGAAGCATGTACCGTCCGGTAAATTACAGCGGGGGAGATGAGCCGTCCCGGCCGTCGACCGTGCATAATGAAGCAGGTAAAACAGGCAGGAACGATCCCTGTCCCTGCGGCAGCGGCAAGAAATACAAACGCTGTTGCGGAGCATAAAACAGCGTTTTGGCAGTTTAGATATTTAGCGGTTTAGGAGAGCGCGAAGGTCGTGAAGGTTGAATAATCAACTGAAAGATTACTAAACGGCTAACAGGCTAAATAGCTTAGTGGCTCTAATAACGAGGAGGAAAAAGACATGTTGGCTGATATAAGGAATGGGTATCGTGAGGCGATGGCCCGGATAGAAGATCTCAGGAGGCGTCTTTGACCCCCACAAGCTGGAAATAGAAAAGCTGGAGGGGGAGATTTCGCAGCCCGTTTTCTGGGATGACCCGGAGGAAGCGCAGAAGGTCATGCAGCGTCTTACGGCTCTCAAAGCGGAGGTCGAACCTGTGGACCGCCTGATCGCTAAAGCGGAGGATATCGGCGTTTTTCTGGAATTGGCCGAGGAAGACGACACGGAAACCGTAGCTGAAATGGAAGGCGATCTGGAAGAACTCCGGCAGTGCATAGATGACAGCGAACTAGGCTCGTTTCTCAGCGGAGAGCATGACAGGTCGGATGCCATATTGACCATTCATGCCGGTGCCGGCGGTACCGAATCGTGCGATTGGGCGGAAATGCTGCTGCGAATGTATCTTCGCTGGGCGGAGAAGCACGGTTACCGCGTAGAGTTGACGGATAGCACGCCCGGAGACGGTGCCGGTCTCAGAAGCGTAACCGTTATGGTAAACGGGCTTAATGTATTCGGTCATTTGAAGTGTGAAAGAGGCGTGCACCGGCTTGTAAGGATTTCCCCCTTTGATTCGGCCAAGAGAAGGCATACATCCTTTGCTTCGGTGGAAGTAATTCCGCAGGTGGAGGAAGAGGTCGAAGTCAGCATAAACTCGGATGATTTGCGGATAGATACCTACAGGTCCGCCGGTGCCGGCGGGCAGCATGTCAACAAGACGGATTCCGCCGTGCGTATAACGCATTTGCCTACCGGGATAGTGGCTCAATGCCAGTCGGAGCGATCCCAGCATCAGAACAGAGAAACGGCGATGAAGATCCTGAAAGCCAGAATTTACGAGCGTCAACTGGCAGAGAAGGAACTGGAAATGGCGAAGGTGCGGGGACAGCAGAAGGAAATAGCCTGGGGCAGCCAGATCAGGTCTTATGTCTTTCATCCCTACAGCCTGATAAAAGATCATCGCACCGGCGAAGAGGTGGGGAACGTTCAGGCAGTAATGGACGGAGAGATTGACAGGTTCATCTGGGCGTGTCTGAAGCAGCAAGGCGAAGCTCAGGTAGGATAACAGAGAGTGAATAACAAAACGCGGGGCTTTTCGGCCCCGCGTTTTGCGTTGAGATACCTGGTTCAATTACTCTTTGCCTGGTAGCAATCCCGGCAGTAAACCGGTTTGTCAGGGTGCGGCTTGAAAGGCACTTCAGCTTCACTGCCGCATGTCGTGCAAGTTGCTGTGAACATCTGTCGCGGCTGACCGTAAGCATTCCGGCTCTGTTTGCGAGCTGCACGGCACTCGGGGCAGCGGGACGGTTCGTTTTCAAAGCCTTTGGTGGCATAGAATTCCTGCTCACCGGCGGTGAATATGAATTCGTTGCTGCAATCGCGACAGGTCATGGTTTTGTCCTGATACATTGCTTTCCTCCTTCCTCAAGTCATGTTTTCGGCATACAGGCATGGCTTGAGGCGGGCGATGGGTTCAAAACAATAGCACGACAAACCTGACCTAGCCAGCTCTATGCTTGCAATAAAATAATTATAACATCATAAAATTTGAGGTGCAAATAATCGCTCCCCAGTCTATATGTTTAACCTGTAGCTCATGTGGGTAGAATTGCTTTAAATAACGTAAGCCAGTGAAAGGAGAAAGCTGTTCATGAGTATCGGCAAGGTCAAATGGTTTGATGCCGCCAAAGGCTACGGTTTTATCGAAGCAGACAGGGAGGAAGACATCTTCGTTCACTTCTCAGCCATTCAAGGGAGCGGTTTTAAAAGCCTTACTAAAGGGGATACCGTAGATTTCGATCTTACGCAAGGCGACAAGGGATTGCAGGCCAGGAATGTCATCCGGCTTAGAGAGGCATTCTGAGGCGTCCTTTTATATTGCCTTGACAGGGTTTGTCGGTTTATCGGTTAGAGAGACGGCATGCCGGGGAAGCGATAAACCGCTTCCCCGTTTTATTATTCTAAAGGATTAACAGAAGGAATTGTCGAATAAGCATAACGGTAAAGGCGCTCCATGTCGGTGTAATTGTATCCTGTAGACGTTCACGAGTTACGCATTTGAGAGGTGGTGGTTCCTTTGCCTCAAGATGTACTGATTGCACGATTCCTATCAAGGATAGGCGTAGAGGTGGTTAGCCTTGTTGAGGAGGTTATCCACTCTTTTGCTGCTTTGGACCTGCTTTTGTATTATATGAGGGATACAACCGCACAGTGTACCGGTAAAACGCTTGCCGGCGATATCGGCAGGCCTGAAGCGGAAATAGACAGTGCGATGTGCAAGATGGCTGCGACAGGCATATTCGATTACGGATCATCCAATGGTAAGGATTTCCTTTACTGCCTTGCCTCTGATTCGACATGGCTTCCTGCCAT
>JAQVUQ010000344.1 GCA_028699365.1 bacterium
TAGCCCAAAGCCGCTATAAATGTTTCAGCCTTCTTCTCTATCTCATCTCGCTCCGACAGGGCGGTAATGCCGAACCCTGCTCCCAGCCCTTTATCGAAAACCCCTATGCTTATGTTCATGGAGCGAGCCAGAATATCGTCTGTCCGCGACAGCATTCCCTGCTCATAATGGGCCTCTCCCTTATAGTAAGCGCAACTGAAGGGACATTTCTCGGGAGTTACGGTCAGGCGATTGATGATCTGTTCCATGTTGTTGTAGACATGCCAGCCTGAACGCTCTATGGTGGTGTTGCCCAAGGCTGCCGCCACTCGTCCGGCTCTCTCCTTATCGGGAAAGATGACTGTCAACAGGGTGGCGCAGTCCCCCTGGGGATCGTTGAGCCGGCGGAAGCAGAATTCTCCTCTGCCGCTTATCTGTGCCTTGAAATACTCTTTGCTGTTATGCAGTCTCTCCAGTATCATGGGCAGTTTCCGCAACTGGGCTCGCAGCACGGCGGCGCTTAGCTCGGTCATGCGCAGATCTAGTCCTACAAACGGCCTCTGGCCTACTTCCACTCCCTGCCTTAGCGGGCTATGCCCCTGATCGTGGAAGGCGAAGGCTCTCTCGTAAAGCTCACGACTGTCGGTGACTACGGCTCCTCCGTCCCCGGCGGTAATGGTCTTGAAAACGTTGAAGGAGTAGATGCCGATATCGCCGATGGTGCCCAGCTTCCTCCCCTTGTAGCTGCCGCCAAATGCCTGAGCGCAGTCTTCTATTACCTTCAGGTTATGCTCTTCGGCTATCTTCATGATCCTGTCCATATCACAGGCATTGCCCAGCATGTGCACAGGCATAATGGCTTTAGTCAGGGGCGTGATCTTCTTCTCGATATCTTCCGGGTCTATAGTCAGGCTCTCGTCTATCTCGCACAGTATGGGCACGGCCCTGGCATAGATAATGGAGGCTATACTAGCGATAAAGGTATAGCCGGGCACTATGACCTCATCTCCGGGTCCTATACCCAGAGCGGACAGGGCTGTCAGCAGGGCCATGGTGCCGCTGTTCACTGCCAGGCTGTACTCAGCTCCGCTATACCGGGCTATCTCTTCCTCCAGTTTCCAGACTTTGGCTTTGAAGGCCGGAGTGCGCTCGTCTCCGTATCGAAACAGATGACCTGATTCCAGAACTTCCAAAACTTCCCTCTTCTCTTCTTCTCCAATAAACATGGCTCCCGGTCCCGACATCTTAATCTTCCTCCTGTCAACATTTCAGTGATGTATTTTTCCCTTTATACTGTTCGCTTCGATCTGTCGAAGGCGTATCTCCGGCTCTCCGTGCTGTTGGAGGTCCAGCCTCCATCTACAGTCTGCGGATGTTCCCAGAGCCTGGGGACGACGAATTCAGCTTCCAGCCCCATATCGTCCAGCATAGCCTTCAACTCTTTGAGACGCTTGTCCTGCTCCGCCAAAGGCAGATTAATGTCCACGGCATCGTCGTCATGGAACTGGATGCCGCTGAATCCCTCTCTGACGGCAAAATCGAGCTTCTCCCTGAAAGAGAAAGAATCGCGGGTCACCGGCCCGAAGGGATCAGCTCCCTCGTGGATGTTCCACGGCCCGAATGAATACCTGTAGGTTCCAGCCATTATCTCTTGCCTCCTGTTTTTTCAATACCATAGTCTCCGGATTGAAAAGAGAAATTCATCTTGTATATCCAGATATCACTTCAACCTTCTTAATATACTGGGGACAATTTTTAGAGACTTAACAAAAACACCGCCATTTTCAAAAGCCACCTCTTCTTCTTGTGCTCTATCAACGATAATAGCGTAATTCATTCCCCCTTTAAGAGGCGATTCCAGATCTATCGCAGGCTCATCCCCAATCATAACCACTTCCTCAGGAGAAAACCTCTCCTTCTGAAGAATTATACTGTACACCTCAGGCATACTCTTGCTCCATTCAAGCCCAAATAGATCCATACCGTAAAATTTTTCAAAGTAAGGAGAGCCAGCTATATCTGCAAGACCGGCGCGACTCAATTTAGCCTGTATTCCTTTACACGAATTATTGCTGACAGCATAGAGATTATACCCTCCGGCAAAAAGAGCCTTCACCATATCTACAGCATCGTCGAAAACAGAAAGATGCGTACGCTGCCAAGCCAAAACTTCTTCCCATAAATCCCTCTCTGAGATTCCCAACGACGGCGCAACACGAAAATTACAACCGTTAAATACTGAGGCATTCTCCTGAATCATATTTAAAGCCAACGAATGGTCATAGTTTAATTCCTTGGCCAGCATATCCCTGAGAATTCCCCTGAAATAATCGCAAGAGATGCCATTGATATCCTGATACGGATTGTTTTCCAAAGAAGTAATGGTGCCATCAATATCCACCAGAATATGTTTCACAAGCCTTCCTCCCAGCAAAATAGTCAAATGATTATATGTCTCCGAATTAATAGCCTCTTTCTTAATCGATAATCCATTCAACTGGCGCCAGTAACTCCGCCTGGCCCGAATTCAGCTCTAACTCAGCATAGCCGGATAGCTTCCGCTCAGCAAAGATACAGTACATGGGTTCTTCAAATAGAAGCTTGAATTTTCTATACTTATCAGTCCGATTAGATATTGTCATAGCAGTACCATACAGCGTTTTCAACAGGTCAAGACGTACACCGTCCGGCAATCCTTGCCATATTTCATTTGCAAAAGGTACCCCTGCAGCCTTGAGTGCCAGATCAATGACATACGTCAATGCTCCTCCTTTCTCCCACATTTGGCCGGCCAAAGTGCCAAGATAATAGACAAATCCACTGCCTACCTTTTTAGAGACTATACACGGAGGTCGTCCTGGTAGAGAAGCTATCGCCTGTAAATCTTCGCCTTCCAATTCAGCGTATCTCGCCCAGCCCCAGATAATTTCGCCATCTGTAGTCACTAGCGGTAGAATTTGGCCTCCGCCAAGGCTAAACGCATCAAAAGCCTTGACGAGATCAGGCGTTAGATTATCAATTGAAATATCTGCCTTTGATACACCTAAATGAGCCACAGCTGTAGCGTTATGCTCACGTATACCAAACATCCTGGACAACCCAAGACCAGGTAGATCTTGGCTATGGCGACCGGTACTAAGGTCATAACCGCCTGTATGCGCTTCGCATATCAATGTACCACCATTCAATACCCACTTTGATAACGCCTCAGCAACAGGCTGTTGCATAGCGTAATAATTCGGCATTACCAGCAGCTTTATACTTGCCGGTAACCCACCGATTAACATACGGTCATCGACATAAGTTAATTGCAGATTCTTCCGATAGAGCAGTTGAGTATAACCGATTGTTCCTTTATATAAATCATCGAAATTACCGTTCATGCACCATTGAAATATCTCATTGCTGCACGACTTGAATATTGCCACAGTTGGAGATTCAATCGATGCTTCCATAAGCCTTTCTGCCACAGGCCGCAGTTTTCTCCAGAAATCTACAGCACCGTTATGGCTTGCTCCTACGCGTCCATTGACATCAATTAAGCCCCATGCAGGTGCCTCCGCCCCCAGAAACTCCCCTCGATATTGCCAATGCAAGAATCCTCGTATTCCCAGACCTATCTGTGGCAAGAAATTATCTGCAAAATCCTGTACGGTCAATAAACGTGGATACATAGATGTAATACC
>JAQVUQ010000019.1 GCA_028699365.1 bacterium
CAATCTTCTGGCGGCGATGCTGGATAACAGCGTTATCAAAGGCAATCGACTGGATATCGATCGTCACTCCGTAAGCTGGCGCCGTGTCATGGATATATCCGACAGGTCGCTGCGGCAGATAGTAACCGGTCTTGGCGGCAGAGAGAACGGAGTGCCTCTGGAATCCGGCTTCGATATATCCGTATCCTCCGAAGTAATGGCCATCCTGGCCTTAACCGGCAGCCTGAAGGATCTCAGGGAGAGACTGGGCCGCATAGTGGTGGCCGCAACCGGAAACGGTCAGCCGGTCACCGCTGAGGATCTGAAAGCGGCAGGAGCTATGGCTGTTCTCCTGCGTGAAGCCATCAAGCCTAACCTGCTCCAAACGCTGGAAAACAATCCGTGTATCGTTCATACCGGACCCTTTGCCAATATAGCTCACGGCAACAGCTCTATTCTGGCGGATATGATCGCCATGCGTCTGGGAAGATACGTGGTGACCGAGAGCGGGTTCGGGGCCGACATAGGCGCAGAGAAATTCATGGATATAAAGTGCCGTTACAGCAATATGCGGCCGGACGCGGTGGTCCTGGTTGCCACGGTGAGGGCGTTGAAAAGCCACAGCGGGGATTTCAGAATTGTGGCCGGCAAGCCTCTCGATAAGGGCTTGCTGGAGGAGAATCTGGATGCGCTCTCCAGGGGGTGCGCCAATCTGAAAAAGCAGGTGGAAAACGTAGCCCTTTTCGGAGTGCCTGTAGTGGTAGCCATTAATTCATTTCCTACCGATACCAGGGCAGAGGTGGATATGGTCGTCCAGCGTGCGCTGGAAGCCGGTGCCTTCGATGCAGTGGTCAGTGATGTCTGGTCCTCCGGCGGCAGAGGCGGTACCCGATTGGCCGAAGCCGTGGTACGGGCGGCCGAAACACCGGCAGATTTCCGTTTTCTATACGATCTGGATATTCCCATAAAGGAAAAGATCGAGACTATAGCCGTCAAAGTATACGGGGCCGACGGCGTTGATTATCTACCCTTGGCCGAGAAGCAGATCGCCCGCTACACGGAAGCGGGATATGATGAGTTGCCGGTCTGCATGGCCAAGACGCACCTCTCTCTCTCTCACGATCCGTCGCTGAAGGGGCGTCCGTCCGGTTTCCGCCTGCCGGTCAAAGAGGTGCGTGCTTCCATCGGCGCAGGTTTCCTCTATCCTCTTTGCGGCGATATCCGTACTATGCCCGGTTTGCCGACAAACCCTGCTGCCGAGAATATCGACCTGGATGCCGACGGAAGAATTGTCGGACTATTTTAGCCGTATATGTCGCCCTCGGCGCCGTATACGGCAGCCTGAAGTCTGAAGCTTTTTAGTCTGAAGGGTTTTATGCCTGAATTGTCAGCTTTGTGCCGTATTCTAAAGAGTGCTGTTTGGATAGGAAAAAGAGGTATACTTATACCGGGTAGAGAATTATGTGTACTGTGATCAGACTTCCAGGATATTTAGCCGTTTAGTAGAACGCTGGAAGTCATAAAGGCTGAATAATCCACTGGAATACTGCTAACAAGCTAAATAGCTAATGAGCTAAACAGCTAACTACTGGGGGGAGCGTTATGATCGATCGGTTGCGAAGAGTGTTGGGCATAGGGCTGGTTGTTGCCGTTCTTGCTTCTGTGTTTGTGATCGTAGCTGCTGAGGCGGAAGATAGTGCAAGCGCCAAGGAGAAGTATTATTTTGCTGTCGGTCTCTATGATAAGGAGCTCTATGAGGAGGCCGTAAGACAGTTCAGCAGTTATATCGAGTCTTTCCCTAAAGGGGATAGAAACGGCGATGCCGTCTTTCTTATAGGTGAGTGCAACACCAGGCTGGGACGAGCAGAGGCCGCCGCACAGGCATATGCCAGAGTTGCGACTGAATTTCCCAACAGTCAGTATTCCTCACAGGCGCATTTCCGGCTTGGAGAGGGATATTTCAGGGCCGGGCAGTATGAGAAAGCTCTGTCGGAATTCAATGGGATCCTTAATTCCAAAGACAAGGAACTGGTGGCCAAAGCAGCTTATAATGCTGGTGAGGTTTACTTCCAGCTTCAGAAATATGCCGAAGCCATAAAGTCTTACACACGCTTTCTGGACGAGACGCCGCAGGGAGAGTTGAGCGGTTTTGCCGCCTATTCGATAGGCTTCTCCTATATGAAATTGAAGGATTACCGGCAGGCCGTAACGGCCTATCAGACGGCTCTGGGTAAGCAACTCAATCCCAAGCTTTCCGCCGAGCTTCAGTTTCGCATAGGCGAGTCCTTCAGCGCCATGAAGGATTATCCCCATGCCGAGGAAGCGTACGGAAAGGTGTTGACGGACTATCGGCAGAGCGAATTTGCGGATGATGCCCTTTTCTGTCGCGGATGGGCATATTACGAGCAAAACAAGTTTACACCGGCCAATGGCGATTTTGCCTCCATCCTGAAGGATTTCCCCAAGAGCGAGTGGGCTGATGATGCCATTTACTATACCGGCTGGATGTATCATAAGGATAACAAGTTGACGGAAGCCGTCACGGCTTACGATAAGCTGTTGAAACAGTATCCGTCCAGTATATTTCTGCATGATGCCTTATACAACATGGGCTGGTGCTACAATCAGTTGGGTAAATACGATCAGGCCATGGAGGCCTATTCCCGGCTGGCTGACAATTATCCCAAGAGCGCTTTGGCTGTCCAGGCCCTTCATCAGATGGGTGAATACTGTTTCAACCAGAAGAATTATGCCAAAGCCATGGATATATATCGTCGTGCGGTATCCATTGATAAGGATAACGTAAACAACGATATAATATATTACAAGATCGGGCTGGCTGCATACGAACTGACGGATTACAACAGCGCGATAGGGGCCTATAGGGAAGTGATAACAAGGTATCCCGCCAGCAAATGGGCTTGCG
This sequence comes from bacterium, assembly GCA_028699365.1. Classification (GTDB taxonomy): domain Bacteria; phylum UBP13; class UBA5359; order UBA5359; family UBA5359; genus UBA5359. Next base: position 2,906 of record JAQVUQ010000019.1, read on the forward strand.
AGGCACAATATCAGGTGGCGGATTTATTAAGCAAGCAGACTAAATACGCCGAGGCGATAAGCGAATTCAGGAAGGTAGTCGATCTGTATCCCAAGTCCGAGTTTGCGCCGTATGCGCTCTACTATATCGGCTATTTCAGTATGAAGATCGATGATTGGGATGCATCCGTGCAGGCCTTCAACAAGTTGTTGCAGGATTGCCCGCTGCAGGGACTTACGCGCGAGGCATCGATCTCCATAGGGGATTGCTATTACAACCAAAAGAAGTATGGAGAAGCGGTTACGGCTTATCGTAAAGCGCTGACGTTGATAACGGGTGAGTCTCTGGCCGATGTCCAGGAGAAGCTCGGTGATGCCTTTGCCGCCCAGAATATGTATGATGAGGCTTTGGCCGAATATCTGAAGGTAGTGATACTCTACAAATCGTTTGAGGTAAGGGTTGCCCGAAGCCAGTATAAGTCCGGTCAGTGCTACGAGCAGCTTAAAAAGTGGGTCAAGGCCAAGCGGATGTATCAGGGCCTGATCGATGAACAACCTAAGGGCGAATGGACCGATAAAGCCAGGGAGAGAATAAAAGCCATAGGTGATCAACCGGATGAATGACGGCTTTCCTAAGGTAATCGGCGTTGTCTCACACCCGCAAAGCGAGAAGATCATAGGCAAGGTAAGGCATCTTGTCGAGTGGTTGGAGGAGAGATGCGTTACCGTTAAAATGCGGCCTGCATTTGCAGAGGCGCTGGGGCGGCCGGAGTGCGGATACAACGATAGCGAACTGGTGAAGGACATAGATCTGTTGCTGGTGCTGGGCGGTGACGGCTCCTTTCTGGGTGCCGCCAGGCTGGCTGCACCCTGCAGCGTTCCGATACTGGGTGTGGATCTGGGTACGCTGGGCTTTCTGACCGAAGTACGTCTGGATAAGGTGGAGGAGGCCCTGTCGGCAGTAGCCTCAGGCTGCTATGCCATAGACGAACGCATGATGCTTCAGGCCCGTGTGTTGACCAACGGGCAGGAGCGTCTCAGCTACCGGGCTATGAACGATGTGGTCGTTGCCAAGGGTTCCTTTTCCCGGATGATACGCTTTAAAGTGTATGTGGATAACAGTTACCTGACCACTTACGCCGCTGACGGTATAATCATGGCCACGCCTACTGGATCTACCGCGTATTCTCTATCCGCCGGCGGGCCGGTAGTCAATTCCAGTCTGAGTGTAATAATAGTGACGCCGATATGCGCGCACTCTCTTCACGCCAGATCCCTGGTGGTATCGGAAAACGAAGAGATAAGAATCAGAGTCGAGTGCAAGGAACGTGACGCCATGATCACGGTGGATGGCCAGGAGGGCGAGCATCTCGACGATGGAGATATCATAGTGGTAAGCAGCGCCCCCTACAAGGCCAGGGTGGTAAAGCTTCAAGAGCGTAATTTTTACACGGTTCTACGCACCAAGCTCAAGTGGGGCGGCGACTATGAAGCACGCGTTTGCGACAGGGACTGAGGATAGATGATACGTCTTCTGGAGATAAGCGATTTCGGTATAATAGGGCATCTGGAGATAACCCTGTATCCCGGCCTGAACGTACTTACCGGTGAGACAGGCGCAGGAAAATCGTTGATCGTGGAAGCCATTGATGCCATTCTGGGTGGGCGCATCAGCGTTGATATGGTGCGCCTCGGCTCCAGGAGAGCCCGCATTCAAGCCGTGTTTTCACAGCCGTTGCCGCCGGGAGTTACCGAACTCCTTGCCGGCTCCGGAATCGAGCTGGAGGATGAGTTGTATCTCTCCAGAGAGATAGGCTCCGACGGGCGGGGAGTATGCCGCATAAACGGCAGCATGGTCCCGCTGCAGACATACAGATCCGCCGGCGAATTGCTGGCGGATATTCACGGGCAGCACGACACGCAATCCCTTCTCAGGCAATCGGTCCATATAGATATGCTGGATATATATGCCGGCGCTGAAGCTCTTTCATTGAGACAGCAGGTGAGCGAGTCTTACAGGATCAGGACTGAGTTTGCGGCAACGTTGACAGATATACGTGAGCGATCCGAGGAGCGGTTAAGACGGATAGATTATCTGCGCTTTCAGGTTAATGAAATAGATGAGGCCGGGATTGTGCCGGAAGAGGTCGCGGCGCTGGAAGAAGAGCGTAATATTCTATCCAATGCCGAGAGGCTGTACGCATTGGCGGATCAGGCTTATGAAGAGATTTACGGTCGTGAGGCTACGGCAGCCGTGGAAAGCCTGTCACGGGCTGTAGATGCCGTTGGAGGCATATCTGCCGTCGACAGCAAATGGAAGCAGGATCTGGACAGGCTTGAATCACTGTTGGCCGATCTTGAAGATTACGGCCGGACACTGGCCGGATATCGCTCTTCGGTGGAATTCGATCCGCAGCGTCTGGCGCAGATTCAGGACAGGCTTGACCGTATAGGCAGGCTATGCACCAAATACGGCGGCACTCCGGAATCGTTGATTGATTACAGAAGCAGTGCAGTGAAAGAGCTGGCGTCTCTGGAAGAGCAGGAATACAGCGCCGGAAATCTGGAAAAAGACCTGCACGATATCTCGATCCGTCTGCTTCAGGACGCCGGCGCCTTGAGCCGGCTGAGACAGGAAACAGCCGTTGTCTTCTCGCAGAGAGTGGCCGGGGAATTGAAGGATCTGGGGCTGCTGAAGCAGGTGTTCTCCGTGACCGTCAGCGCGGCGGAGGGTGATGAGACGCACCGTCTTGAATCCATAGGCCCCAAGGGTATGGATAACGTGGAGATGATGATCAGTCTGAACCCGGGGCAGCCTGCCATGCCGCTGCGCAAGGTTGCTTCAGGCGGAGAGCTGTCACGTTTGGCACTGTCTATCAAAACGGTTCTGGCTGAGCATGATATGATTCCTGTGATGATCTTCGATGAAATAGATGCCGGCATAGGCGGACGCATCGGTGGAACGATTGCCGAGCGCATGAAGCGGATAGCCGCTCACAGGCAGGTGATCTGCATCACCCATACGCCGCAGATAGCGGCAGCGGCGGACAACCATATGAAAATCGTCAAATCCGCCGATAACGACAGCGTCAGTGTGCATATCGAGCGATTGATGGATGATGAACGTCTGCGCGAACTGTCGTCGATGATCGGTGTGAACGATGATGATGTTGTTGGCAGAGACATCGCCGCCAGAATGATTTTTGATAGCAAGTGAAGCTCTGTCTGATGTTTCGGAGGGCGGTTTCGTCTTGTCACGGAAAAATAAATATGTTATCATGACGCTACGGTTTTTTGGAGAGATGGCCGAGTCGGCTGAAGGCGACCGCCTGCTAAGCGGTTATAGTGTCTAATGGGCGCTATCGAGGGTTCGAATCCCTCTCTCTCCGCCACCAGTATCCATAAAACTCTGTCCTTGAGGGACAGAGTTTTTTTATGTCCGACGGTGTGAAATAAAGGGTTATTTCAGAAAATATAGAAATAGTCAAATATAAACTGATTTTGCCAACGATTAGATTTATACTGATGAAAGAGGTCCAGCGCAGATGTCGACAGCCACACGTCCCGGACGTATCGTTCTCCCATTCTTTATACTTCTGATGCTTGTTGCGCCATTGCATGCGGCTAAAAAAGCTACTCCTCCCATCGTCATGGGGATACAGACGATGGCCGTCACTACGGAGTTTGCGGCTGACCTCAAACTTTCGTCGGAAATCAAAGGGATGTATATACTGTGTGTCTACGCCGGATCGCCGGCTGAGACCAGCGGTCTGCAGGAAGGCGATATCATAGTGCGTGTCCGGGACAGGAAGGGGATAGACGTGGTCACGCCGGACGAGGCGACCTTCGATGCGGTGCGCAACGCTGTGCCTGTAAAGACCCCGCTGTCTTTAACCGTATTGCGTGCCGGAAAAGAGATGCCTTTCTCCGTTTTGCGTGCGGCGGGGTATTTTGATCGTGCCTTGCAATCTCCGCCAAATGCACAGCCGCGAACAATCAAAATCAATCCCGATGGAACCGGCGATGCGCGTTCACTGGAAGCCGGGCTGGCGTTGGCGCGTCCGGGCGATACAGTCCTGCTGGCGCCAGGAAATTTTGGCAATCTTGTGGTGTGGCGTGACGGTCTAACCATAGCGGCGCTTGACAAGGAGAAGGCTGTTACTGTCAAATACATAGGTTTGCAGCAAGCACGTGACCTTGTCATTCGCGGATTGGCCGTAAGCGATACACCTGGAAAAACGTCTCACGATATGGGCATTTTTATTTACGGCTGTGAGAATATAAAAATCGACGGCTGCCTGGCGCTGGGCTATAAATACGGTATTATGATGGCGAACAAGAGCAGCAATATCACCATCACTAACTGCATGATCACCATGAACATTACCGGTGTGGCTGTTCGGGGAGACTCAACGGCTGTTATTATGCGCAATCTGATTATAAAGAATTCGCAGCAGTTAAGCTTGAAGAATCTGTATGTATATTATGATTTTTCCGCCGCAGGGGTCGTGGTCCATCAATCGCAGGCAGAGATTACCAACAACACTATAATTGATAATGCATGTCCTACCGATATATTCTGTGAATATGTGGGAAGACTCAATGTTGTTCCGGGCGCAGGCATTTCCTTATTTGAGGCAAAAAACGTTACGATTATCAACAATATCATCGGCGGGCATAATATCGGTGTCCTGGGCAATGAAAATTCGCAATTCGTGGTGGAATACAACGCTTTTTACATGAATGCGGCTCCGGGTAAGGCCTGGGGAGGCAACAACAGTTATGCCGTGGGGGCAGCTTCGGGAAATGTCCTATCCGGTTACAAGCGTGAGGAGACATCTGCGCCTCTGCTGTCTCTGGCGTCATGGACCAAGGTCGTATGCACGCCTTACCTGATGTTTCAGGTTTCGCAGAGCAATATTAACTCCGATCCGTTTTTTGCCGATCGCATGAAGAACGACTACCGCCTGGCTGCCGATTCACCGTTGGTGAATAAAGGGCGCAACTGGACGTTCATCGGCGCCTATCCCCCGGTTGGCGGTGAGAAACCTGCGGGCAATACGGCAAATCCGCTGCCTGCCAATGCCGGTGTTCTGGCCGGGCGCGGCGGCTGCTTCGTCATCAGTGCCGACGGTTATTTGCTTACTTGCGCACACCTGGTAAAAGACGCTGTGGCGGTGGAGATCGCGCTGGGCGGCAAACAGTATAAAGCAACCGTGCTGGGGACGGATGCAAAGCATGATCTGGCGTTGCTGAAGATTACCGCTACCGGCCTGACGGCTCTTCCGCTGTCCAATTCCAACGCCGTAGAACTTGGGCAGGACGTTCGCATTTTCAGCTATCCCTTTACCGATGTCAAGAACGAGCAGATGAAAGTATTGCGCGGCGCTATCGCCGGTATCAGCACCATTGAAACGACAAGAGTATTTCAGGTAGACGTGCTGCCGCTTGCCGAGCAATGCGGCGGGCCTCTTGTCAACGAGCGGGGCGAAGTTGTCGGTTTGAACGCACCTTTACTGACCGGCATGACAGGGAGCGATAAGATCGGGCTTGCTCTGCCTGTCAACTACGCCAAAGGATTGTTACGGGATGAAGGGGTATCGTATCTGACCCCGCCGGAGGCAGGAGATGAACTCGATGGACCGGCATTGGTCAAGCGTGTTGCTCCCGCAACCGGTTTGCTGCTGGTGCAGTATAATAATAAAAGATGATTAATCATCTTTGCGCCGGTTTCCCGGCTCTGAATTTATTGATAGCGATAGAGCGAGCAGGGCCGCGTCATCCAGAAGCTTGCCGTTTGTGAATCTCATTACCTCATCGAATACCGACTGCGGCAATTCTTCGGCTGTGACGGATTTCAGCCCATCGACGAACTTCATCAATCGTTCCTCTCCAAAGAGGACGCTGTCATGACGTGCCTCGATAATGCCGTCGGTATATAACAGCAGAATATCGCCTTCTCTTATAACGGCTGTATCGTCGGCATATGTAAGTCCGGGGAAGGCACCGATAATGGTACTGTTGGCGGCAAGACGCAAAACGTTGTCTCTACTCTTGATCAATGCCGGCGGATGACCGGCATTGCAATACGTAAGCAACCCGGATTCTTTATCGATTATACCGAAAAAAACCGTAATGAAATTTCCGGGAGAAACAGTTCTCTCAACTGCATCGTTGGTTTTTATCATAACAGAGGCAGGAGAGATGTCTTCGTAGGCATAGGCTTTGATGGTATTTCTGGCAAGCGATGTCAGCGTCGCCGCCTTTAAACCCTTACCGGATACGTCACCTATAATGATCCCGGCCCGTCCGTGCTTCAAATCGAAGATGTCGAAAAAATCGCCGCCGATGGATGTGGTCTCTGTTGCTGAACGATAGAGATGACCGAATTCTATGCCCTCTATCCGGCCCGGTATGTTAAGCAGGAAATTCTGTAGAAAATCTGAAATCCTTCTTGCCTCTTCCGCTTTGATCAATCCGGTGATGTCGGAAGCGATAGTGATGGCACCGACAACTTTTCCTCGTTTATCCCTTACATCGGAAACCGAGAAGAGAACGGGAACGGTATCCCCTGATTTTTTACGGTATTCTGTTCGATAGGATTTCAACTCCATATTCTCAGTAAGTGACGTTTGCAGCAGGTGCGGCGTCTTTTCGTCTTCCTTAAACAGGATACGAACAGGTTTCCCAAGCAGTTCATCTTCCCGATATCCCAGCAAATCCAGAGTCGTTCTGTTTGCCGCGATAACATCTGTTTCCGCATCTATCAGGACCAGGGAATCCGTCATCGTTGATAGTATCTCTTTGCTGGCCGATTCCGGACTTACGGTAAACAGGCGGTATCGGGATACTGCCTTTTGTATATACCCAGGTATTGGTTATATTACTTATGTATGATCCTGCTGATGGGGATGAATAACGGGCCTTGGCTTTGATTGATACATGGAGTAAAATGGAATGGCATTGTATGCGTTGTTAGGTGTGCATGATGTAATACCTAACGCACCAAAAGGAGCTTAGCCGATTGAACAATAGAAATCACGATTCTTGTTGTGCAGAAAGTGCCGATCCGCGGCAGGTGTTGCGGGATATCTTCGGCTATACCGATTTTCGGGGAGATCAGGAAGAGATCATCGGGCATCTGCTGGGCGGCGGCGATGCCTTTGTGCTTATGCCTACCGGTGGCGGCAAATCGCTCTGCTACCAGATACCGGCCATCATCCGTCCCGGAACGGGCGTGATCGTTTCCCCGTTGATCGCGCTTATGCAGGATCAGGTGAGGGCGATGCATCAGCTGGGTGTGCGGGCGGCTTTTCTCAATTCGACGCTCTCCCCGGTGGAAAGATCGCTGGTGGAGAGGCAGTTGTCGGACGGCGAGCTTGATCTTCTTTATGTGGCGCCGGAGCGTCTGCTGGCCGATCGTACCCTGGCCATGCTCGACCGAAGCCGTATCGCTCTCTTTGCCATCGATGAGGCCCACTGCGTTTCTCAGTGGGGACACGATTTTCGGGAGGAGTATCTGCGGCTCTCCATTCTTCACGAACGTTATCCCGACGTCCCGCGGATAGCGTTGACGGCTACGGCGGACGGCCCCACCAGACGGGAAATAGTCGAGCGGCTGAACCTGGGCGAAGCCCGGACTTTTGTCAGCGGTTTTGATCGTCCCAACATACGCTATCATATCGTTGCCAAGCATAACCCCCAGCAACAGCTTCTTTCCTTTCTCAAATCCGAGCATCCGGCTGATTCAGGCATTATATACCGTCTGTCACGCAGGAAGACGGAGGAGACGGCACAGTGGCTGACGGAGCACGGCCGGAGGGCGCTGCCGTATCATGCCGGAATGGAGGCGAGGGCACGGCAGCGCAACCAGGAGATGTTCCTGCATGAGGAGAATGTCCTGATCGTGGCTACCATCGCCTTCGGAATGGGCATAGACAAGCCCGACGTCCGCTTTGTCGCCCATCTGGATCTTCCCAAGAGCATCGAAGCCTATTATCAGGAGACAGGGCGTGCCGGACGGGATGGCTTGCCGGCGAATGCCTTCATGACCTACGGACTGGCCGATGTGGTCATGCTCCGGCAACTGCTTGACCGGTCTGAGGCGGATGATCAGCACAAAAGCGTTGAACGACGTAAACTGCAGGCGCTTCTCGGCCTGTGTGAAACTATCAGGTGCAGACGCCAGGTTCTGCTGGCGTATTTCGGCGATCGGTTGATGGAACCGTGCGGGAACTGTGATACCTGCCTGCATCCGGTCGAGGGCTGGGACGGGACGGAAGCGGCGCAAAAGGCCATGCACTGTATCAGCCGGACCGGACAACGTTTCGGGGCCGTGCATCTGACGGATGTGCTCATCGGCAGAAGCACCGAGCGGGTAAAGCAGTTTCGGCATGACAAATTGAGCGTTTTCGGCAGCGGCAGCCAAATTCCTCTTGAAGAATGGCCGTCGATATTTCGTCAGCTTGCGGCCATGGGATTGCTGGCCGTGGACATGGAGCGCTATGGCGCTATCACGCTGACGTCGGAATCCAGAAGGCTGCTGCAGGGTGAACGAGAAGTCCGCTTCCGTCGGGATCCCAAGCCGGAGAGAAAGAGGGCCAAAAGCAGAAGCACGTCGGGCAATGCCTCTGTTGCGATCTGTGGGCCTGAAGAGGCAGCCCTTTTCGAACGGCTGCGGGAGCTTCGTCTGAACATAGCCCGGGAGGCCGGCCTTCCGCCGTATATGGTCTTTCACGACAGCTCACTGCGGGATATGGCTGATCTGCGTCCCCTGACCATGACCGCTTTTGCCGGTATATCAGGCGTCGGCAGGCAGAAGCTGGAACGCTACGGAGAGCGCTTCATCGAGGTGATCCGCTCAGACAGCAAAGATGTGGAATGAACGGCTCGGGGCGATAATATACTGTCGCTTTTGGGTATAATATAGTTTATAATTGCTCTGAGATACAGGGCTGATACGGAAGGTGCTTGATGGAAACGTTACACGGCTTTAACTTGATCATGGACAAAACGATACCCGAGATAGAGGCAAGAACCCGGCTATATCGCCATGCGGCGACCGGAGCACGGTTGCTCTCCGTTGAATGCGACGAAGAGAACAAGGTCTTCGGTATCACCTTCAGGACGCCGCCGCCTGATTCTACCGGCGTACCGCATATAATGGAGCACTCCGTGCTTTGCGGCTCGCAAAAATACAGGACCAAGGATCCGTTTGCGGTTTTGCTGAAGGGTTCGCTTCAGACGTTTCTCAACGCTTTTACCTTTCCGGATAAGACCTGCTATCCGGTAGCCAGTCAGAACTACACCGATTTGAGGAATCTCATCGATGTTTATATGGACGCCGTCTTCCACCCTCTGCTGACGCCGCAGACATTGCAGCAGGAGGGATGGCACTACGAACTGGAGGACATCGAAGATCCGCTGACCATAAAGGGCGTCGTTTACAATGAGATGAAAGGCTATTACTCTTCGCCCGACAGCGTGCTGGGCGATTATTCGCAATTCTCACTCTTTCCCGGAAACGAATACCGGCATTCACCCGGCGGCGAGCCCAAGGTGATTCCGCAGTTGACATACGATCAATTCATGAATTTCCACCGGACTTATTATCATCCCGGCAACGCCTTTATATACTTCTACGGAGATGATGATCCCGAAGAGCGGCTGAAGCTGATGAACGGCTATCTCCAGGAGTATGGTCATTTGGAGATAGCGTCCGAAATAGGCCTCCAGGCCTTGATGAACAAGCCGGAGCGCTTTGAACGGGCCTATGCCGGCGGAGAGGCAGCCGCCCTTGGTCGCGGCGGCATGATGACGGTAAACTGGCTTTTGCCTGAGACGGCGGATGCCGCCACCAACATCGGCCTGAGGATGCTGGAGTATATACTTATCGGCATGCCGGCCTCGCCCCTGCGCAAGGCTCTGATCGATTCGGGGCTTGGAGAGGATATAGCGGGAACAGGCCTTGAGACGGAGATAAGGCAGATGTTCTTCTCCACCGGGCTCAAAGGGATGAATCTTGATGATGCGGATAAAGTGGAAGAGCTTATTATAAACACGCTGGCAGCGCTTTCTGATAAAGGCATAGATCCTGCTACTACCGAGGCGGCGGTGAACACCATTGAGTTTCGCTTCCGGGAGAACAACACCGGCGTTAAGTTCCCACGGGGCCTGGGGTTGATGCTGCGCTCGCTGACTACCTGGCTTTACGGCGGAGATCCGACTGCATTGCTGGCATTCGAAGCGCCTCTCGCTGACGTCAAGGCCGGGATAAAGGCGGATGGCCGGTATTTTGAAAAACTTATCGAGCGATATTTCCTTAACAACGGCCATCGCACTACGTTGCTGCTGCGTCCCGACCCGGACCTGGCCGGAAGGGAGGAGGCTGCGGAAGCCGCCAGGCTGGCGGAGATCAAGGCCGGTCTGGATCAACGATCGCTGAAAGAGATCGTTGAAGCTACCGGCAGCCTCAGGCAGATGCAGGAGAAGCCTGACGATCCTGTGACCATTGCCGCTATCCCCAGGCTGCATCTGAGTGACATAGACAGGACGACAAAGGACATACCGGCAGAGCTTATCGATCTGGCCGGTTGCAGGGTACTTTACCACGATATCCCGACTTCGAATATCGTTTATCTCGATATCTGTTTCGATTTGCATAATCTGCCGGAACGGCTTCTTCCTTATGTGCCGCTTTTCGGCCGTGCCCTGACGGAGATGGGTACTGAAAGGGAAGATTTCGTTGCTTTATCACAGCGCATCAACGGAAAAACAGGCGGTATAACCCCGCGATTGCTCACTTCCGCCGTCATGCACGAAAAGAACGGCGCGGTATGGCTTGTGCTGCGCTCCAAGACTATGATCGACAAAGGTCGGGAGTTGACGGCCATTCTCACCGATATAATCGGCGGGCTTTGTCTGGACAATCGCGACCGTTTCAAGCAGATGGTAATGGACGAGAAGGCAAGGCGGGAAGCTTCATTGATACCCGCCGGACACGAAGTGGTGAACCTTCGTTTGACAGCCGCATACGATGAGTCTACCTGGGCGGCTGAGCAGATGTCGGGCATCTCCAGCATCTTCTTCCTCCGTCGACTGCAGGAGATGACCGACAGTGCATGGGGGGAAGTTCTGGCTAACCTGGAGGAGATCAGGAGCACACTGTTCAGACGCGGGGCGATGATGTGCAATGTCACCGTGTCGCGGCGTGACTGGGAAACGTTTGCTCCTGTCATGGGGGATTTTCTGGAAAGCATCTCTCCTGAGGCCGGCACGCATGTAGAGTGGAGCCGGTCCATGCCGGGGATTAACGAAGGCCTTATAATTCCGGCCCAGGTCAACTACGTAGGCAAGGCGGCTTCTCTCTATGATCTGGGATATACGCTGGATGGATCTGTCGATGTCATAAGGAAGTATCTTCGTACCACATGGCTGTGGGACAAAGTAAGATTACAGGGCGGTGCGTACGGGTGCTTTGCCTTTTTCGATATACCGTCGGGAGTTCTTTCCCTGATATCGTATCGTGATCCCAACCTTATGCAGACACTTCAAGCATACGATGAGACGCCCGCGCACCTTCAAAGCATTGTAATGAGTGCGGATGATCTGGAGAGGACCGTCATCGGCGCCATCGGGGAGAGAGATGCATATCGTTTGCCTGATGCCCGCGGATACGAATCGTTGCAATATTTCCTGAGCGGAAGAACCATCCAACTGAGGCAGCGTCTGAGAGAAGAGACATTGACCGCCACCATTGATGATTTCAAGTCTTTCGGCAAC
>JAQVUQ010000345.1 GCA_028699365.1 bacterium
ATGATGACAGGCAACTCCTCCTTTCCATGAGCGCTGCTACCATGGACCGCCTACTCAAGTCTGAACGTGCCAAATACCAGCTCAAGGGACGTTCCTCTACCAAGCCGGGTACTCTCCTCAAACACCAAATCCCTATCCGTACTTTTGCTGGTTGGAATGAGGATATGCCAGGTTTCATGCAGATCGATCTTGTCGCTCACTGTGACGGCTCTCTAAAGGGCGAATACCTTTACACTCTTTCTATGACCGATATCTGGTCTCAGTGGGTAGCTTTGCCCTGTTTTATGGACAAGAGTGAGCGCTATTGCTCTGCTGCCCTCTCTGAGGCCATTTCCTCTATCCCTTTCCCGCTCCTGGGTATTGATTCGGATAATGACTCTTGCTTCATCAACGACCACCTTTTGCGCTTTTGTGAGCGTAATTCCTTGAATAGCCTGCCATGGCAGGCTAAATATAAAACTTGAAACAGCGTTAATACTGCTGTCTTGTCCGCTTAATATCTGCTGCAAACGGTATTCTCTATCTTATCTGCCGATTAGGTAAGTATTGATGGATATTGACAATCTCCTCATGTTCGACTATATTGCAATTGGATTGCAATATAGTCGAACATGAGGAGATTATGTACCTTTCACGCACGTTGGAGCATTTTGCCGGGATTGCGACCGGACAGTTTCCCGTTCTGCTGGTTACAGGCGCGCGTCAGGTCGGTAAAACCACTTTGCTTCGACATATAAGCGAAGATAACCGCACGTATATTACACTGGATGATCCTTTACTGCTGGATCTGGCCAGAAGAGACCCGGCTCTTTTTTTTCAGCGATTCCGCCCGCCTTTGATTATCGATGAGATACAGTATGCGCCTGAGTTGCTGCCTTATATCAAGATGGAAGCCGACAACAGCGGGCGTTCAGGACTGTTCTGGCTTACCGGTTCACAGCAGTTCCATCTGATGAAGGGCGTCTCGGAATCCCTGGCAGGGAGAGTAGCGGTGGTTCAATTGCTGGGCTTATCCAGAAGAGAGCTTATCGGTCAAAGCCAAGCATCCTTGCCGCTGACTCCAACCGCCTCCGAAATTGCCGAACGAGTTCAGAGCGGAGGACATCTCGATTTGCGGGAGCTCTACAGTCTGATATGGCGAGGCGCGTTTCCGGCTATCGCGCTGGACAAAGCCAGGGACTGGAATCTCTACTACGCCTCCTACGTCCAGACATATCTGCAAAGAGATGTGCGCGATCTGTCAAAAGTAGGAGATGAAATGGCGTTTCTGCGCTTCCTGCGGATCTCCGCGGCTAGAACCGGTCAGATGCTCAACCTTTCGGAACTGGCCCGGGATGCCGATATTGCGGTTAATACAGCCAAGAGCTGGCTCTCCATCCTGCAGGCATCGGGAGTAGCCTATCTGCTGGAGCCTTATCATAACAACATCAGCAAACGCATGGTCAAGAGCCCTAAATTATACTTTCTTGATACGGGACTTTGTGCCTATCTGACAGGCTGGTCAAGCCCGGAAACGCTTGAGGCCGGGGCGATGTCCGGCGCAATCTTTGAAACATGGGTAGTATCGGAGTTGATCAAGAGCTACTGGCATAACGGCCGACAGGCACCTCTATACTACTATCGGGACAAGGAAAAGAGAGAGATCGATGTAGTAATTCTTCAAAACGGTACCGTATATCCGCTGGAGATCAAAAAGACAGCCTCGCCCACTTCTGCCGATGTCAGGCATTTTCAGGTATTGGAAAAACTGAAAATGCCCGTAGGCCCCGGCGGCGTGATCTGCCTGGCACAGCAATCGCTTCCGCTTTCGCCATCTGCCGTTTCAATTCCGGTGGCTGCGCTTTGAGTAACAGCAGCATTTTCTATCGAAACTGAAAGCTTGGCACTTAGTCCTTTTGAGCTTTCTTCCTCATCCCTTCCAGACTCTCCAGCCGCTCCTCCACAACCGACTTAACGCTTTCGTCAACTTCCAGCGCCTTGAGATAGTATCCTTTAGCCCTCTCATAATCAAAAGGCACGCTTTCTCTATTACGAAAAATAGAATACATGTCCGCCCAGCCTATCCAGGCCCAGGCAAAAGAAGGAAACTCTTTGACCAGATCCGTAAAGCGTTTCTCGCCTTCCTCAGGCATACCCAGATAGAAGCAGGCCTCTGCAACGTCACGTTTCATACGCTCCTTCGTCGAGGCATCACACCGGGGATATGCTTCAAGCAGTTCACGAGTAAACTGCATAAACTGCCGGGCAGCGTCCTTGCTTTCGTAAGCGCTATCCTGCACAATCATCACCATATCCTGCAACCAGTTGAGCAGATGACCCTCAAGACTCACTTCAGGCGTCATATCGTAAACGATCTCCTCATCCCAGGTGGCGATTCGGGGAAGATATCCCTTGTACAGATTCCAGGCTTTCAACCACTTATCCAGGCTGGAGGAGTAGCGCTCGCGTCTGAAATCTACATAACCCTCATCTATCAACTTGAGAAGGTTGGTCAGGCTGTCTTTGGGTATACCCGAAGCAATCGCCTTATTGATCTGCTTTATATCCTGACTACCGGGGCCGCTTTCCTTGCCGGCTTTAGACTGAACCATCCCCTTATCCAGACAGCACCTCTTATACTTTTTGCCGCTGCCGCAGGGACAGGGTTCGTTTCTACCAAGCTTACTCATATCATTGTACCTCCCCAACATGCCCAACCAACTTGCACTTACGTTGCAAAGCAGTCGGGGCTATTGAAATCCTTATTACGTTATCCTCCGATAATTGCACCTGGATTGCACATCAAACGATTACTCCGTGCAATTTCAAAACATCCTTTCGCGCCTTACTTGTGCTCGTCTTACGACTATTACGTAATTACGTGTATTCTATCCTTCACTCACATAATCCGTAATGATATAAATCCCTGTATTTATGGCGGTTACAGCGGTCCCGAGCAAAAAGATTGCGTGCGGAATTGCGTGTAATGCCCGGCACACAATCAAAACCTCATATTAAATCAAGCCGGCTGCCGTGTCTTTCTTTCCACGGACATCATTCTATCACATCCAGCGGAAACCAACAGGCTGCCTTTGTCTTTCCAGTCACCATAACAAGCCCTTCCTTCATTGGCCAGTGCTACACAATAACGGGCAAGTTCATCAAAATCATAGCGATTACCGGCCTTCTTAAACTCCAACCGCGCGCCTTCAGGTTCTGCCAGTAAATCATATAGTTCTTCTATAGCCATCATGACAGCGTCTCCCCCCTGCCAACAATTCGGCAAAGTCATTGTAGACACTGGTCATACATAAATCAAATTCACGCTGGAACGGTTGACGATGGTCATATCGGATAATCAAGGAATGACAACATGGCTTTCGTCCATTTCAATATCTGTTCCTCTTACAGTCTGTCGATACACAAAAAAACTCTCTCCACGTACCCGTTACGCAGGCCCAGTATACGGGAGTAGAGATTGAGGGTGCCGTCGGCATAAGAGAGATTCAGCCGCACCAGATCGCCCAGGGCATAATCCCTGGCTCCGGGCAGGGCGGTGCAGACGGCGTGCTCGGCGTTGAGCCGCTCCACTTTGAGGTTGGGGTCTCCGCTGACGGATGGCATGTGCAGCGGGTGCATGCCCTTCATGCCGCAATCCAGGACTACCCTGG
>JAQVUQ010000346.1 GCA_028699365.1 bacterium
GCATCCCGGCAACTTGGCGGCGCAGGCCGGCAACAGAATTGTATTCTTCGATTTCGGCATTATCGGTCATCTGACTGAGGAGACCCGGGAGCGCATCGGCAGCCTGCTGATCGCTCTGGTCGGTCGCGATATCGAGGGCATCATGGAGGCTTTTATCGATCTGAGCCTGGCACAGTCTACCATCAACAGATCGCTGTTGCGCCGGGATATCGACCGGATGTTGTTCAAATACTACGAGATACCTCTGGCCGATCTCAACCTGGGTGAGATTCTTGACGACGTTATGATCCTGGCCAAGAAGCATAATCTGCAAATGCCGTCGGAGTTTGCCTTGATGGCCAAGGCGCTGTTGACTCTGGAAGGCGTCGACAGAGAACTGGACCCGGACCTGAGTATCATGAAAATAGCCGAGCCACTTACCCGCAAGCTGCTGACGGACCGCTACGGGCCGCGGCAGATCATTCGCCATGCCTTCCGGCACGCCCACGAATACGGCCGCATATTCAAGGCGCTTCCGTCGCTGATCAACGATGTGTTGACGGGCGTGAAATCGGGTGAGCTTCCGGTCAATCTCCAGGTGCGGCATGATTACACCCAGAATCAGGAACTTTTGCGGAAGGTCAGCACCATGGTCAATCGACTAGCCATGAGCATTATCATCGCCAGTCTTATCATGGGTTCCGCCCTTCTTTCACAGGGCAATAACTTCTTCTTAAGGCAGTTTCCCATCGCCGAAGCAGTCTTCCTCCTGGCCGGCGTCATGGCGGCCGCTCTCTTCGTCTCCATCTTCCGCTCCGGCCGCTTTTGATTGTCTGAGATTCGATTATCGCTTTTGCAAACAATCCCTTGCTTGAGTTGTAACGTCAACGCCTGTAGAATCGTATTATAGGTAAGCGTATTGTTGCTGTTGGTTCTTGCCGGCGATTTCCGTTTGCCGGAAGATCGGCACATTCTTTACATCTTGCATGGAGAAAGGAATTGATGATGATCAGGTTTCTTCGTGCAACCCTTCTTGGCTGACTGTTGGCAGAGATAAAGAAACAAACGTTGATGCATTAGTGGGGTGAATGCAATGTATCTAAGGCAACTGCTGATTTTTGTTATCGGTATAGCTCTGTTTAGCTGTGGATGTGAGCGTGCCCCGTATAGACTAATGGATAATAATAAAGAACCGGTTGTCATGAAATCAAGGGATTCATCCATATCATGGATGGGGAAACGACCTATATCTATCAACTGGGGAAAGACGGATTCCTGTGGACTTCAGCTTGGGATATGGCTTGATTACCATCAACCGATTATCCGGGCTGTTGTTCGGAATCAAGGTGATCAACCGATACGCTATAGCGACTATAATCTAGGGTATTGGGAAGCCGTTTCAATCAGGGCTCGTAAATGCTCTGTAGATGAATGGCATATCATTCCACGCAAGCAGAGGGAGCGATGGCATAATTCATCAGGTGCCTGCTCGAAAGATGTGCATATTATCTATCCGAAAGAAGAGATGAAACCTCGCCATCAAGATGGAGAGAAACCTCTTGTGCCAACCGAGGCATTTGACTATACATTTTCTGTAGACATGCGGGATTTTGATTGGCCAGGCTATTTACTTGGGCCAGTAGAGGTTAGTGTTACTCAGTATCTGGGTAACGATGCTTCAGTAAGAACCTGGGGAGGAATTTTAGAGTCAGTTCCGATAAGAGCTTTAATAAGAAAGTAAACGTCCGATACTTTGAAGCTTGCAGGAGGAGAAACACACTTCCGATAGAATTTTATAGTAATAGGAATAATAAGACAATAGCTGACTCTCATAAATATATCGGAATTACAGGAGGTGCAATATGACGGATCTATTAGAAACCAGCCATTCCACAAAGCTGTTTGCCCAGCCCACAGGAGAGCATGTTTCCCTCGGGGGAGCGTTAAGAGCGGTGCTCTTTCTGGTATCTGCCGGGCTGTTGGCCATTATCCTCTTTGCCGTTATGGACTTGCGTTCGGATGCGGCCATTCTCGTTGAAGTGGTTTTGGGTGGCCTGATTTATCTTCTGGTATCCGGGGTCCGGGTGGCGGCTCAGTGGGAGAGGGGTGTGGTGCTGCGATTCGGTAAATTCAACTCCGTCAAGGGGCCGGGCATCATCTACATAATCCCGGTATACGATTACGTGCGCTTTATAGATACCAGGGTGCTGGCCTTGAACATACCCAGCCAGAAGGTTATCACCAAGGACAATGTGCCCGCCCAGGTGGACGGAGTTCTCTTCTTTATGGTCACTCATGCCGAGAAGGCCGTAGTCCAGATTCAGGATTTCCGCTTTGCCATAGCCCAGTATGCACAGGCCTCGCTGCGGGATGTCATCGGCGGTCTGTCTCTGGATGAGCTGTTGTCGGAGCGGGAGGAGATACAGCGTCACATCGGGACCGCGATAGAACAGCGGATCAAGGAGTGGGGGCTGCATGTGGATTCCATCCGTCTGCTTGATATCGAACTGCCCGAGGATCTCAAGAAGATGATGTCCAGACAGGCTTCGGCAGAGAGGGAGAAGAGGGCCACCATAACCAAGGCGGAGGGTGATAAACTGGCGGCGGTGAATCTGTCCGAGGCGGCGGCTACCATGCAGCGCAGCACCGGCGCCATGCAGCTCAGGACCCTACAGACGATAGATGGCCTGGGCTCCAGTTCCGCCAACACGGTGGTGCTCTTCCCGGCCGAATGGAACGGCGCTCTGAAGATGCTGGGCGAGATGCTCGGCCGGGAAATCCCTGCTGAGAGCAAACGTGAAGATGATGGAAACGCCTGAGGATATTAAGACCTGCCGGGAATAGATAGGTTAAGCGTTCTTCGTGTCAATGTTATTGCGCGTATAATGAAACCTTACGATCCCCTGCTTCGTATACTGATTATGATAAAAATATGATCTTTTGAAAATATTAATATAATTATCGGGAGGTATACTATTATCGATACACGTATAAGGGTATACCTCCTTTTTGGGCAAAGTGCATGATTGATGGCATGTGGGAAGTGAGGATGTTGTCTTGAGTCCCGAACAATTGCAGCAATTGACATCCATAAGCAGGGAAACCGGACAGCCGCTATCCGAACTGCTGGTGCAGTACGGTTACTGTCCGGAAGACGATGCTTACAGATTTATGGCAGGCCTGGCAGGCCTGCCGTTTGTCGATATTCACGACGGCGATCTCGATCCTAAGATAATCGCTCTTATCCCGGCGGAACTGGCTTATCGCCATCAGGTTCTGCCGCTCTCTCTCAACGGCTCCGTGGTGCGTATCGCCGTTGCCGATCCCTTCAACACGGCGGCGGCGGAAGATATCCGTATAGCTGCAGGTCTTTCCACTACGCCTGTCTTTGCCGACCCGCAAGATATCCGGCGGCTGGTGGAAGAGCATTACGTGCGTCGCATGATTGCCGATACCACCGACGAGGATGTGCAGATACTTGAAGACAGCGATGACGAGATCGGCGATCTGGAGCGCATGGCCAGAGAGACTACCGTCATCAAGCTGGTCAACCTCATCCTGCGGCAGGCTGTTCAAGAGCGTGCCAGCGATGTCCACGTGGAGCCGTTTGAACGCGGTATGCGCGTGCGCTATCGCATCGACGGTATCCTGCACGAAGTATCCTCGCCTCC
>JAQVUQ010000347.1 GCA_028699365.1 bacterium
CCTCTTCCGATCTGACCGATATCCGCCGGCAGCTTGTGGAAGGCGATTACCGGGCGCTTTACGCGGTATGGGAAGAGTACGGCTATGAAACGGAGGACTCCCGGGACAAGGAACCGCCGGAGCCGCCGTATGAGGATACGGGGGAAGACCTGATCGAGGCGCTCCGCGATATGCTCTCGGAGCCTTGAACCCACTCAAATACGGCCGCAGAGCGTATAGCCAAACCCTCTTCTTTGCTGTATAATATTTGATTGGGCGTGCCTGTTTACGGCAGCGATGCGTCCTCAACTTTTCTTTCAAGGGAGGAATACAGGATGGCAGACAAAAAGCGCGTATATCTTTTTGAAGAGGGTAATGCGCAAATGAAGAGCCTCTTGGGCGGCAAAGGCGCCAATCTGGCAGAAATGACCAACATCGGACTGCCGGTGCCGTCGGGCTTTACGATCACGACCGAGACTTGCAACGAATATACGCAGCTCGGTCAAATTTTTCCCACCGGCCTGATGGAGGAGGTCCAGCAGGCTCTCAAGGCGGTGGAAAAGAAAACCGGCAAGGGTCTGGGTAATCCTGATAATCCTCTGCTGGTATCGGTGCGTTCAGGCGCCGTTTTCTCCATGCCGGGCATGATGGATACTATTCTCAACCTGGGCCTTAACAGTAAAACGGTAGAGGCTGTGGCCGGGTTAACCGGTAACGAGCGGTTTGCTTACGATGCTTATCGCCGATTTATCATGATGTTCAGCAACGTCGTCATGGGTATAAACCGTGAGCATTTCGAGGAGTTGCTGGATGAGAAGAAGAAAGCCCTCGGCGCCAGGCTGGATACCGATTTGGATGCCAAGGCTTTGAAGGAACTCGTCGCAGCCTACAAGCATCTTTACAAGGTGGAGAAGAACGCCGATTTCCCGGAGGATCCCATGGAGCAGCTCCGGCTGTCGATCCAGGCGGTCTTCGATTCATGGAATAATGCACGCGCCTTCACTTATCGCAATATCAACAAGATACCTCATGATCTGGGGACCGCCGTCAACGTTCAGGCTATGGTCTTCGGCAATATGGGCAACGATTCCGGCACCGGTGTGGCCTTTACCCGCAACCCCTCCACCGGAGAGAACCTGCTTTACGGCGAATACCTCGTCAACGCTCAGGGCGAAGACGTGGTGGCCGGCGTGCGCACACCGCAGCCTATCAGCAAGCTGGATCAGGATATGCCCCAAGTCTACAAGGAGTTCGTGCGCATCTCCCAACTGCTGGAGAAGCATTATCGCGATATGCAGGACCTGGAGTTCACCATCGAGCGCGGCAAGCTTTATATGCTGCAGTGCCGCACCGGTAAGAGAACGGCCGCCGCTGCCGTCAAGATCGCCGTCGATATGGCTAATGAGAAGCTTATCAGCGGGGACGAGGCCGTGCTGCGCGTAGAGCCGGCACAGCTCGATCAATTGCTGCATCGCCGCATTGATCCCGCTGCCGCCATCAAGCCTATCGCCAAGGGTCTGCCTGCTTCTCCCGGCGCCGCTTCCGGCGAAGTCGTCTTCACTGCCGACAGGGCCGAAGAACTGGGCAAAGCCGGCAAGAAGGTCATCCTGGTTCGCATGGAGACCAACCCCGACGATATCCACGGTCTGATAGCCGCTCAGGGCGTCCTGACATCCCGTGGCGGCATGACCAGTCACGCGGCCGTCGTGGCCCGAGGCATGGGCAAGCCCTGCGTGGCCGGTTGCGAAGCCATAAAAGTCGATGCCGATCACGGCTTCTTCACCGCCGGTGATGTGACCGTCAAAGAGGGTGAGATAGTAACCATCGACGGCGCTACCGGTAACGTTATGGTCGGTTCCGTGCCGATGATAGAGCCCACGCTCAGCGACGAATTCTCCACCCTGCTCAAATGGGCCGACGAGAAGAGACGCCTGCGTGTCCGCACCAACGCCGATACTCCCGAGGATGCCATGAAGGCTTTCGAGTTCGGTGCCGAGGGCGTAGGCCTTTGCCGCACGGAGCATATGTTCATGGCTCAGGACCGCCTGCCGGTAGTGCAGCAGATGATTCTGTCCGAGACCGAGGCCGAAAGGCGTCTGGCGCTGGACAAGCTTCTGCCCATGCAGCAGAGCGACTTTGTGGGTATATTCAGAGCCATGCAGGGACAGCCGGTCACCATCCGTCTCATCGATCCGCCTCTGCATGAATTCCTGCCCCGTTATGAAGATCTGCTGGAGGAAGTGGTAACCCTCAAGATAAAGAGTCCCGGCTCCAAAGAGCTGGAGGAGAAGGAAGCCCTGCTGGCCAAGGTGGAATCTCTGCGCGAGTTCAACCCCATGCTCGGTTTGCGCGGCTGCCGTTTGGGTATCCTCTTCCCCGAGATAGTGGAGATGCAGGTCCAGGCCATCTTCGGCGCTGCCGTGGAGCTGGCCAAAGACGGCTTTGTGGTCAGACCCGAGATCATGATCCCGCTGGTGGGACACGTCAACGAGATCAAGCGCGAGCGCGAGCAGCTTGAGAGCGTGGCCAAGGACGTTATGGATAAGGCCGGAGTCACCATAGAGTACTCCTTCGGCACCATGATAGAGATCCCGAGAGCCGCCCTGACGGCCGATCAGATCGCCGAGTATGCCGAGTTCTTCTCTTTCGGCACCAACGATCTGACTCAGACTACCTTCGGCTACAGCCGTGACGACGCCGAGGGCAAGTTCCTGTTCTACTATATGGACCAGAAGATCCTCAACGACAATCCCTTCGAGGTTCTGGATCAGGAGGGCGTCGGCAAGCTGATGAAGCTGGCTGTCGAGGCCGGACGCAGAGTTCGTCCCGATATCAAGCTGGGTATCTGCGGCGAGCACGGCGGCGAGCCCAGCTCCGTCAAGTTCTGCCATGAAATAGGGCTTAACTACGTGAGCTGCTCCCCGTACCGCGTGCCTATCGCCAGGCTGGCAGCAGCTCAGGCTAATATCACTATGGAGATAGCCAAGGACAAATAGGATAGATAACACATAGTTTCCTGATAAAAAAACCGGGAGGGTGAACAACCCCCCCGGTTTTTTTATCAGTTATTTGGACCGTGCTTTCTACGGTACGGCCTTCAGCTTTTCTTCCAGCAGCCCTATTATCTGCTCCAGACGTTTGGAGCGCTCGGACAGGGGATTGATTCTCTTAGCCTTAGGTGCATGCGGCTTATTATCGCTGTCCGGCCCGGGAGGAGGAGGAACGACGCAGCCACCCTCTCTTATGCCTTTCCGGCACTCCTGCAGGGCCATTTCTTGTCTGTGCTCCTGAACTTGCCGGCGCAGGCGCTCTTTATCCTCACTGGAAAGCGCTTCGTCGTGCAGCAGCGGTGCGTACAGCATGCGTTTGACGGCAGCCGATTGTTCCTCGGATAATACGTTGCCGATCTCTCGTTCCAGTTCGGATTGCCCGCGGATAAAGCGCTTCCGTGCCTCTGCAGCCTCGCGACGCAGCTCTTGCAGCTTCTCCTTTGAGGTTTCGTCCGTTGCCGTCCGATTGCGCTCCCGGGCAAACATATTCTTCATCTGTTTTTCAAAGTCCCGGCAGGATGAGAGCATGCTTCTGAGCGGCGGCAGAATCTTCTCGATCTGATCGCGGTCCAACCCCATGGCGTTGATCTGCCGGCGCAGGACAATTTCCTGAACCACTT
>JAQVUQ010000348.1 GCA_028699365.1 bacterium
TAGAGTTTTGGAGCTGTCGTCTAGCGGTTTAGGACATCGCCCTGTCACGGCGAAGATCGAGGGTTCGAATCCCTTCAGCTCCGCCACTGAATTCAAAGCCCCTTCCGGAAACGGAGGGGGCTTTTTGATTCACAATGACATTGCTTGTGATAGAGGAATTTTACCTTCAATCGTAGAATACGATTGAGGGGTTGTTTATCTTAATGGCGTTTGCTCGGTTCTGTACCGGCAGGCATTTTTTCGATATCCGCTTTAATGAGTGTATGTTTATTGTATGCCACAAGTAAGGTTGCAGGAGGGATAATATATTATGGCAGGTAGATTAAGAAAGCTGGCTATGCTTATCTCCGGGTTCATAGCGGTAGTTTTCATTGTTTGCGGTCCGGCTCAGGCATTGTTGCAAAAAAGTATTCTCAAGGCTGCAAAAGGAACGAAAACAACTACCGGAACGTTACAGCATGACTTGTCCGTCTATCGTGCCAAGGACAACAATGATAATGACAAGGCCAGTGCTTCACTATATAAAGAGGGCGAAGTTCTGGTCAGATATAGAAAAGGTATTGCTGTGAGCCAGGCAAAGAGAAGCGCCTCATTGCGCTCCTATGTATTGGCCAGAGAATTCAGAGTTCTTTCGGGACATACGGGAAAAACTTGCGTTATGTTGAAGTCCGGCAGCAAGACCACTCCTCAGATGATAGCCGATCTCAGGCAGGATCCTACCGTGGAGGCTGTCAGTCCCAATTACATCAGACGTATATTTGCAACTTCCAACGACTCCGGTATGGGTGAGTTATGGGGGATGCAGAATACGGGGCAGATTATCCAGGGAATAAAAGGTATTGCCGGTGCCGATATCCGTGCATCGGAAGCCTGGAACACGTGTACCGGCTCGTCCAACGTGGTAATTGCCGATATCGATACCGGCGTAGATTATACCCACCTGGATCTGGCTGCCAATATGTGGAGAAACCCCGGGGAGAATCCCGGTGACGGCAACGATAACGACGGCAACGGCTATGTCGATGATGTTTACGGTATTGATGCCTGTAATAACGACTCCGATCCCATGGATGATAACGGACACGGCACACATACGTCAGGTACGATTGCGGCCGTGGGTAACAATGGAGTAGGTGTGGCCGGCGTTTGCTGGAGCGCCAGGATTATGGCGTTGAAATTTTTAGATGCTTCCGGCGGTGGTTCGGATGCCGATGCTATCCAATGTATAGAGTATGTAGTAGATATGAAGAAGAACCACGGTATCAATGTGGTGGCTATCAACGCTTCCTGGGGCGGCGGGGGCCAGGGAGAGGGCGATCTGCTTGAAGAGGCTATCACTGCCGCCGGTGAGGCCGGTATCGTTTTTTGTGCCGCCGCCGGCAATGAAGATAACGACAATGACGGTTACAGGTCGTACCCTGCCTCGTATAATCTGACTAATATCGTTTCGGTAGCTGCTACGGATAATAGCGATATTCTGGCCTATTTCTCCAATTACGGCATGACTACGGTAGATCTGGCCGCTCCCGGTGTCGATATTCTCAGCACCTTGCCCAGCTTCGGCGGCGGCTATGAACCGGGATCAGGCAGCGATGTCTTTTTTGACAACGTGGAGGATGGATCCAACGGCTGGATGAGCGAGGGTACCAACAATCTCTGGGCACCCAGCAGAGTCTCCTACCACAGTGCGCTATACGCCTGGAGCGATAGTCCCGGCGGCAACTACGGCAATTACGCCGACGCCCGTCTTATATCCCCGATTGTCAATCTTTCTTCTATTCATTCCAATCTGGTTATCGGCTTCTGGGCAGCCTTCGATCTTGAATCCAACAAGGACTATCTTCATCTGGAGGTATGCGATGACGGAGGGCGCAGCGGCGTCTGGAACAGATTACAATCTTTTACAGGTTCTTCCCCCTGGCAGCGTATTTGCGTAGCCTTGCCGTCGAGCTATAACGACAAAGCCAAGTTCCGGTTCCGCTTCCGGCTTATCACCGACGGCATAAATACCGCTGACGGGGTCTATATCGATGATATCGGCCTAGGCATAGGGACGGTCTCCGAATCCAACAGGTATGATTATTATTCAGGTACTTCTATGGCGACTCCGCACGTTGCCGGGGCGGCTGCTTTGCTGGCGGCGGCTTATCCTGATGACAGCATGAAGCAGCGTATCAGTCGCTTGCTTTCCGGCGTGGATAAGTTATCCAGTTTATCCGGCAAAGTCACCACCAGTGGGCGTCTGAATGTTGTCAACTCGATAGATCCTGCATTGACTTTGCATCCTTTTACCGAGAGCATAAGCCCTGTCACCGGTTTGATATCCGGAGCGGCATTCACCGTTAACGGGACAAATTTGGGTGATACGCCCGGACAGATAGTCTTTTGCAAGCAACGCAGCTATATTCCCGGCCAGGGTGCGGATATCTTCTTCGACAATCTTGAAAGCGGCAACATTAACTGGAGCAGCGGTGGAACATCCAATTCCTGGGCCGTCAGCACCGAAGCCTCGCACAGTCCTACCCATGCCTGGAGCGACAGCCCCGGGTCGGTTTATTACGGCAGCACAAACTCATATATAGTTTCACGTAATATAGATCTGTCGGGTGTTACCGGCAATGTTGCGCTGGGTTTCTGGGCTACCATGGATGTTGAACCTGGCTATGACGGTCTGCTGATCGAGATATCAAAAGACGGCGGAGTGAATTGGAGCAATCCGCTTACTGCAAAGAGCGCAGTAGTTCCTGCTTGGACACTCTATAACTATGCCATACCGGACAGCTATCGGACTTCGCAGTTTCGTGTGCGTTTTCGTCTGGTAACCGACGACAGTTATAGTTACGACGGAGTTCATATCGATGATATAGGCTTGGGTGAATACGATGCGAGTATCGAGTCGGATGAGTCTGTCGCCGGAATAACCGCCTGGTCGGATACGTCCGTTACGGCCGTAGTTCAGGGAGGTTTGCAGGGCAAATATATGTTCGTCAGAAAAGCTGACGGCAGTCGCTCCGGAATGACAAGGATTTACGCATGGGCGCAACAGGGCACTCTCCTGAACGGACGCGACAACCATGGGGCTGCTTCCGTTGCCGACAAGATATATGTTTTCGGCGGATATATGCAGGGCGGATCGTTAACCACTGCCGCTGCCGAGGTCTATAACCCGGCTACCGACAGTTGGTCTTCAATAGCTTCCATGCCGACGGCACGGGCCGATCTGGCGGCCGCTGAGCTGGATGGCAAGATATATTGCGTCGGCGGTTACAACGATGCCACCGACACAGACTTATCCGATGTAACGGCCTATGATCCGGCAACGAACAAGTATACGGCCAAGAGATCGTTGTCGCAGCCGACAGTCTGGCCCTGCTTGTCTTCTTTAGATGGTAAACTCTATCTTACAGGTGGAATTAGCGGGGATAATGTTTTGAGCACGCTTCTCAGTTATGATCCCGCTACCAATCTCTGGAGCGCGCTGACGCCGATGAGAAGATCCAGGGTCAGGCACAGTATGGTTACGTTAAACGGTAAAATTTACGTCTTCGGCGGGTATGACGGGAGCACTTGTCTGGCTTCCGGCGAGGTATACGATCCGGTTGCCGGGAGTTGGTCGGATATCGCCGATATGCCTCTGCCGCTGCT
>JAQVUQ010000349.1 GCA_028699365.1 bacterium
AATACTATGCTCAAGGTGCGCCTATGCAATTATCAATGTGCTGCTGGCCTTAATCGGCCAGTTGCTTTGAAATAACCCGGTGAATTAAAGGCTGCTATCCAAGCGCCTTTGTCACTGGGCTCCTAGACCTAAAGGACCGGTCAACTCTTCCGGCCC
This sequence comes from bacterium, assembly GCA_028699365.1. GTDB lineage: Bacteria > UBP13 > UBA5359 > UBA5359 > UBA5359 > UBA5359. Next base: position 157 of record JAQVUQ010000349.1, read on the forward strand.
ACTTACTCCCAGCAAATCACACATCAAAGACGGCCCCATAGGAGCAGACCCACTCCAGGTAAGCAAATCGAGGATATCCTGCAGCCTGGGTTCATCCTGCAGCAAGGGTCCATCAATTTTTAAAGTGGTATACAAATCTTCTTCGTGCCGGGTAAAACTGGACTTAAGATACTGTTTGGATAGCGCCAATTTCGGGCTATGCTCCAATAACCTAAGATACTCCGACCATTTAACGGTTGTTCGATAATGTAAATAGGCACCTGCCAATTCCAAGGCCAACGGCAGTCCATCTAAGTATTTCGCTATATCCCTCGCAGCAGACACCTCGATCTCATTGTCGGGCTTTCTTCCGGCTTCATGGAATAAGAGATTGAGGGCATCATCAGGAGACAACGTATCCAGAGATATCGGCGTAAATCCAGGTTGTTCGATACGGCTCGTTACCAGTAAGTGCGGGTTAGCCTGCGGCTCCGGCAGATAACTCTCAATAGATTTTATATCCTCCAGGTTATCGAGAATAATCAGACAATCGGAATAAGCACAAAGCCGTCTTCTGGCTACATCCAGCTTATATTTATGCTCGGATTCGGGAGCTATCCACCCAGCCTTCTCCGCCAAATCGATCAATTGGGCATCTATGTCCTGATCAGCGTTAAGCCAAATTACCCCGTTAGGATACTCATACCTATAGGAGTAGGCATATTCAACGGCCAATTGCGTCTTGCCTAATCCTCCAAGCCCCTGAAAGGCTGCTGTCTGTCCTATAGCCGTAGGCTTGCCGGACACAAGCTGTGTTCTTACATTCTGTATGGCCTTTTCCCGGCCTATTACCCGATCACCTTTCTGCCGATATGGAACGTAAAATACCGTATTAGCAGGATCATATTTTGATGGGGGCATACTCACATTCGCCGAGCTTTTGCTATCAGTTCCGGAAGTCTGGGCAATAGCTTCCATATCTGCTAAAAGATCAAGTAAAGGCTGTCCAAAATCCGGGAAATAGATCACCTCTACTTCAGGTACATTTAAAGTCTTTATTCTTTCAACTTCTGCTTCCTTTGCCAAAATATAATGCGGTCCTGTCGCTCCCTCAAATATCCTGTTTATTTCCTTTAACTGCATGGCGAAACAGCCATCATCCAAGCTGAAACCGATGAATAGAAATGTATGAGTCTCAAGCAAATGTCGCAACATCTCAAGAGCAGAACTATACTTCACCGCAGAACTTTTGCTGGCATACAAACGGTCATAACTACTTGGAGTAAGAATTATCTCTGTCTTATTGTCTATGTGCCCGTGTAAATGCCATAATGTAGGCATCCGAACTTCAGATCTCAAGGCATCTGCCTGTTCGGCCGGAGCAGCAATATCCCATTCCTTCAAATCTCCGTTCCAGGGGCAGGCCCATCGCAAGACATGATCATAGTTTGTAGTGATTACCAGCTTACTGCCCAATTGCCAAACCACTTCAGCCAATTTAAGGCTATCCTTATCAGCTTTTTCACATGGGCAATCAAACTCTTCCTTCAGAAATTCATACCATACAGCTGGGCCAAGTCCTTTATGCGCTCTCTCCGCTATTCCAAGATACTCCTCGGGATTGTTTAGCTCCAGAAGTGCTTTTACGGCATCTGCGTATTTATCCTTTCCTTCACTAGCCAATCTCTCTGCTGCATGCAATAATAGTTCATGCCAGTTCGGGAATAAAGGCTTCCCAGTGTCCTTATTCAATACAGCCCTGGAAACTCCGGCTCCTACAAAAGGAATTATTCTATTGCCGCTAAGTTTTTGCTTGAGCGTATCGGGTATAAACATTCCACATCCCTGCCAGATCAATTGACGTAAAAGCGCTTGCTTGTATTAAATTATAGTTTCCGGAGAGCACTAATGCAAATGCAACCTACCGCTGTAACTTGTTCCTTACTGTGAGTCCTACCTCTCAGTTGTTTTTTGTTCTGTATTGCTGGTAAATAATAGGTTATAGACATATACAGGCCATAGATATTCTAAGGGCAGGTTTGTATGTTTGGAAATCAGAAGACAAAAGTTGGTAGCCTGAACTGGTGTTTTGAAGTTATATATTTGAGGGTAAGTGCTATTAGCAAGTATTTCTTTTGGATCAGCACCATGCCCTATATGCATAACCATTGAGTGGCTGTATGTGAACAGAGCATTACTAACAGGGATGAGGCGAGGGGGCTGCCGAGAGCGACATTTGCGGAGCCGAGAGCAGGCACTGAGTCCTGTTGGCAAATACAGCCGAGACCTACCTATGCATCGTAGTTGTGACGAGTGGGGGTAAGGGAAGATGCCGCAGGGCGCGTTCTAACGGACCCAGTTGAGCGCCCGGAGGTATCTCCCTTAGACCACAACCCCATTACCGATAGCAAACATATGCTCAATCGCCAGGCAATGCTTTCAATACAAGCTGGGATAAATACTAAAAACAGATTTACCCCCAACTTTACGGGAATTTGCCACCCATCGGGTAGCGAATTCCGAAAAATCTCTTTCAGTACATATCATCCAGAAGAGACAATACAGGGTAAACGGCATTGTAATGCTTCTGGATAAACAGCGGTGCCCGGCGCTTGTAAAGTCGCTCTCCCAGCTTGTCAGTGATGGGTATCAGCATCCGCTCGTTGGCACACAGAACCGGAGACACCTTGTTTATTAATCCGGTGGATTGCCAGTTAAGGCAACTGCAGCGGTTATTGCATCTGGCATTGAGAGCGCACTCCGTGCAGACTTCATCCATATCCCTGGACTGTTCGAACAACTCGCCGCGATACGTCTCATCCAGGCCGTCCCGGATATTGCCGATGCAATAACGCTTGTTGGAAACGCCGTCACCTACAAATTGCACGCACGGATAGATGGAGCCGTCAGGGGCGATGGAGATCTGTCGCTGGGCAAAGTGGCAACGGTCACAGAGGGCATCATCGCCTTTGATATGAGTAGCCAGTTTGACCTCGAAGGGGCTGAAGTAGAATTTTTTCTCGGCCAGGGTCATCTCCTCATAGAGATCGGCCAGCGACATATATTGCCGCTTCAGCTCTCGTATATCCGCATCGCCCCAGGGAGCGGCGTAATTGAGAGAGGCCACCACGTATCTGAAGCCGGTCTCGAAGAGATGTTCGACGGATTGCCTGTAGAAGGACACTGTTTCCGGGGTTACCACCATCAGAGCACTGGCATAAGGTTGGTAACTCAGCAGAAGCTTCGCCTTTTTATACACGGTATCGTATGTTCCCTGCCCGGAACGATCTTTACGATGGCGGTCGTGCGCCTCTTTTATCCCGTCGAAGCTCAAAGCTATCTGCAGTCCGGTAGAAGCGGCATACTCCATAAAGTTTTCGTCCAGCAACAGGCCGTTGGTAGTTACCTTGGAATGGTAGCTTAGTCCGCGCTCACGAGATAACCGACCACATGATTCGATTGTCTTTATGATCAGCTCTCTTCTAAGCAACGGCTCCCCGCCGAA
>JAQVUQ010000020.1 GCA_028699365.1 bacterium
TTTAGCGCCGATAAGATGTTGGATTTAGTGCGCCACTGGCAAAGGCGCAACCATATTGCCAAAGTGTCTCATTACAAGGCCCGTTTATCTCGTGACAAGTATACTTAAACGATGTCACGCAGTAATATTAGTATCCTATGGCTCCGAGGACGGCCGCCAGGGTGGCCGCCACTGTCGGAGGCTCGCCGATGGATTTGATGGCACAACTGGGATCCTTCAGGCCGTGTCCGGTAAGGGTGCAGACTATGGAGGATCCGTCCGGGAAGTAATCCTGACGGGCCAGTTTCAGCACTCCGGCCACCGATGCGGCAGAACCCGGCTCTGCAAAGACTCCCTCCGACTGAGCCATGCTGCGATAGGCCTCCAGTATCTCTTCGTCCGTAACCTTGTCTATCAGTCCGCCTGATTCGTCCCTGGCCGCCTCAGCGCTCTTCCAACTGGCAGGATTGCCGATGCGGATGGCGGTGGCGATGGTTTCCGGCTTCTCGATAGGATGCCCATCTACGATGGGTGCCGATCCGGCAGCCTGAAAGCCTATCATTTTGGGCAGACGGGTCGTCTTGCCGTATTGGAGATACTCGCGGTATCCCTTCCAGTAAGCGGTTATATTGCCGGCATTGCCGACGGGTATGGCATGGTATAAGGGCGCATCGCCCAACTCGTCGCAGATCTCGAACGCCGCCGTCTTCTGCCCTTCTATTCGATACGGGTTGATTGAATTGACCAGCGTTATGGGGTATCTATCGGTAATCTCGCATACCAGACGCAGGGCATCGTCAAAGTTGCCTTCCACGGCTATGACCCTGGCACCGTGCATCAGAGCCTGCGCCAGCTTACCCATGGCAATGGCGCCTTTGGGAAGAATGACTATGCAATCGATGCCCGCCCGGGCGCTGTACGCGGCTGCGGAAGCTGATGTATTGCCGGTGGAGGCACACATTACAGCCTTGGAACCTTCCTCCAGGGCCTTGGATATGGCCATGGTCATGCCTCTATCCTTGAATGATCCGGTCGGATTCAGACCGTCGTATTTCAAATAGAGCTTGATATCCTTGCCGACCCGTTTTGCCAGTTTAGGCGCTTCCACCAGCGGAGTGCCGCCCTCAAGCAGCGTCATCACGGGTGTCTTATCGGTTACCGGCAGATACTCTCCGTATTCCCTGATCAGACCCTTCCAAGCCATAACCTTACTCCTCCTCCAGCCGTATGAGGCTGCTCACTTCTCTGACGTAATCCCTCTCGCTCAGAACATCGATAGCAGCTTGAATGTTCTTCTCCGCCACTTCATGGGTGATAATAACCAGTTCCGCCGTGTCGCCGCCGCTCTTCTGAACGACGGATGATATGCTGACGGCGTGATCACCCAGAACACCGGCCAGAGAAGCCAAAACGCCGGGCTCGTCCGCCACCTGCATGCGCAGATAATACTTCAACTCTATATCGGATATGGGCCGTATGCTCAACTTATCAAAGCAGGTGCAAGAGATACGCCCGTTGGCACAGTTGATAATGTTGCGTGCCGATTCAATCACATCGCCGATGATGGCGCTGCCGGTAGGCAACGAGCCGGCTCCCCGGCCGTAAAACATCAGATCGCCGACACCGTCGCCCCGGAGAAAGACTGCGTTGAAGACATCGTTGACCGCTGCCAGGGGATGGTCGGCCGGTATCATGGCCGGGTGAACCCTGGCCTCAACCTGACCGTTGAAAGGACGGGCCACCGCCAGCAGCTTGATGACGTATCCCAGTTCGGCGGCATAGGCTATATCCTTGGAACTTATGCCCCTTATGCCCTCGCAGTATATATCGCTGATATTGATCCGGGTATTAAAGGCAATAGCTGAAAGTATAGCCAGTTTGTAAGCGGAATCGTAACCTTCCACATCGCTGGTTGGATCGGCTTCGGCGTATCCCATGGCCTGTGCTTCCTGCAGCACATCGGCAAAATCCAGCCCCTCCGTACTCATCTTGGTCAGAATGTAATTGGTCGTGCCGTTGACTATGCCCAGGATCTTCTCGACCCTGTTGGCCACCAGCGAGGACTTAAGCGGCCCGATGATGGGAATTCCTCCGCCCACGCTGGCCTCGAAGAGAAAATCCCGCCCCAGCTCACCGGCCAGATCCAGTATCTCCGAGCCGTGCTTGGCAATGAGCTCCTTATTGGCGGTAACGACGTTCTTGCCCTGCCGCAGCGCTTCCATGATAAACTCCCGTGCCGGGTGAACGCCGCCGATCACTTCCACGATAATATCGATATCCGGATCGGCTATCACCTTACGGGCATCGGTGGTCATTATTTCGGGAGGAAAGGATACCGGTCGGGGACGCTCCAGGTCCAGATCGACAACAGCCGCTATCCTTATGTCCGCCCCTACTCTCCTGGAAATGAGTTCGGCGTTGCGCTGCAACAGTTCGGCAGTACCGCAGCCCACTGTTCCCAGGCCGAGTATGCCGATATTAATGCGTTTCATGTTTATCCTCCATCTCAAAAATGCCCGGATAATAAAAAAGACTCCGGAGAGCCTGTTGAGAGTTTTGATTTGGTGGCTAAGGCTGGACTCGAACCAGCGACCTAGCGGGTATGAACCGCTCGCTCTAACCAACTGAGCTACTTAGCCGTGCTGCACCGGTCATAATTGCCGTGATTATTATATCAGAGCAATGCAAATTGTCAATCGAGTTTACAAACATGCCCGAGCCACTGTCTCGTGCAGATCTGCATAAATCTCCTTCAATGCCGGATAGAGACGGCGGTAAACTGAATAGTAATTCTCGTAGACGGTAGAACGCGCCGCATCCGGTGCCGTCCGCCCCACGATCTCTATGCTGTGGCTGCAGGCCTCGGCCACGTCGGTAAAGACTCCGGCCCCGACTCCGGCCAGAAGCGCCGCTCCCAGAGCCGCTCCGTCGACGGCGTTGATGACGGTCATATCCACACCGTTGATATCTGCCTGTATCTGTCTCCACATCAGGCTGCGCGCACCACCGCCGGAGGCACGTATCTCGTTCACCGGTATGTTCATATCCCTGATCATATCCAGGGAATCACGCAGACCGTAGGCCACACCCTCCAGGACGGAACGGCTCATCTCGGCCTTGGTATGGCGCAGGCTCAAGCCGAAGAACACCCCCCTGGCGTAGGGATCGGGATGAGGAGCCCTCTCTCCGGCCAGATACGGCAGGAAGACCAGTCCTTCGGAACCCGCCTGGGCCTGCTGAGCCTCAGCCGTGATCAGCTCATAAGGATCTATCCCGGCCAGAGCGGCAGCCTCCTTTTCAAGTTGACAAAGGACGTTGCGATACCACTGCAGGGATCCGCCGGCTGAGAGCATGACCCCCATAACGTGCCACTTGCCGGGAACGGCATGGCAGAAGGTGTGCAGCCGGCCTTCAGGATCCACGGCAGGTTTGTCCGTATAAGCGAATACCACTCCAGAGGTCCCTATTGTAGAGGATACCAGCCCTTCCGTTACAATGCCGGTGCCCACAGCCTGCGCCGCCTGGTCGCCTCCGCCGCCCACCACCGGCATGCCGGCTGACAGGCCTGTCTCACGTGAGGCCGCGGCACTGACCATGGCGCTGACTACCGGTGACTCAAAGCAGAGCGGCAGCAACTCCGGCGATAACTCCAGCGCGTCCAGCATGGCACAGGACCATTCCCTGGAGACGACATCGAAGAGCAGGGTGCCGGAGGCATCAGAAACCTCGGTGGCAAATGCCCCTGTCAGGCGATAGCGGATGTAATCCTTGGGCAGAAGCACCTTGCGCACACGGGCGAAATTTTCAGGCTCATGGTTTCTGAGCCAGATTATCTTGGGCGCGGTAAATCCCGTCAGAGCCGGATTGGCCGTCAGTTCGATCAGCCGCTCGCGACCGCCGACGCGGTCGGTTATCCATTGGCACTCCGCCACCGTCCGCTGATCGCACCATAGAATGGCCGGCCTGATGACCTCGTTGTTCTTATCCAGAAAGACGGATCCGTGCATCTGGCCGGACAGGCCGATGCCGATAACCTCTTCCGGCCTGACTTCCCGCAGAAGCTCTCTCACGGTCTGCACAGTTGCCTGCCACCAGTCTTCGGGGTTCTGCTCGGCCCACCCGGGCCGCGGCGTATAAAGAGGATACTCGGCGACGGCATGCCGCTTTACCTGTCCATCGTCCCCCAGCAGTATGCTCTTGACTCCGGATGTGCCGATATCGATTCCCAAAAGGTAAGACATGTAAGCCTCCTATTTTGCCAGCAGATCGTGGATGGCCAGTGCCATCCTGAGGTTCAATTGGTCTTCAGGAGTTTTCAGGTTGGCTCCGGTCAGAGTCAGTATCTGTCCCAGCCGGTATTCCAGAGTGTGACGATGGACAAAGAGCTGTTCTGCCGCCACCTTGATGCTCTCACCACTATCGAAATAAGCCTTGAGAGTTTCCACAAGCTCGGTGCGATGGCTCTCGTCGTAGTCGATGAGAACGCCTATGGTCTCGCGCATGAAATTGAGGACCCTGTTGCGGTCCTGATAGTTATACAGCAGACGGTAACCGCCCATATCATCGTAAAAGGCATCCTTCCCCAAGCCGTGCAGGCGTCGTCCCATCTGGATGGCCTTTCGGGCTTCCAGATGGCTGCGGTAAAGATCCAGTATATCGCTGTAATATCCGCCCACGCCTATGGAGAACTCCAGGCTGGGCAGATCCCGCTCCAGGCGGCGGCGCAGGCGCTCCAGATCGGCACGCAGCGTATCTATTTTAAAATCTTCCATGACCGGATAGAGTATCACTATGCTGTCGGAACGGTCCAGCACCACCGGATTGACCGCTCCCGGCCAGCGATCCATAATCTCCTGCGTCAACCGGTTGAGCGGTATCTCAGCCGGTGAGGCTTCATCAGCCTCGGAGTTGTCCGGCAGGAGGACTATGGATACATAGCCCCTTTCAATATCACAGCCCAGTGACTCGGCTCTGGAAGCTATGCTCTCCACAGTCTGAATATTGCCGGAGAGCAATTCGTCCCAGAGATCCCGATGGAGACGGCGCTCAGCGGTAGCTACGGCTGCGTCCCGTGCCATTTCCAGGGCAGCGGCGGTAGCCGCATGCTCAAGAGCAATGTGATCGAAATCCGGCAGGAGCTTCTCGCCCTCCATGACCGAGATATAGCCGCAGCAGCGATTGCGGATACAGATGGGTGCTATTACCCGGGAATCGTAACCTTCATAGGCGGGCTCGTAGATCCTCTTGGGGCAAGCCAGATCGATCAGCTTATCTGACAGATGCCTGCGCCCCTCCTCGGCTGAGCCGGGAGCTTTCAGACGCAGAGGACTTCCATCCTCGGCAACAGAGACGATCAGGTCCAGGTTGCGGTCCTCTATCAGCACCGGATGGTCGACCAGGCTGGCCAGAGTAGCGGCTACCGCTTCTATTCCGCTGCCGCCGGCATCAAGAACCTTCCTTGTAAGCTCACGCTGTACTTCCTCGGAGCGCTTCAGTATCCTTACCTGCTTGTCCAGGAGAAGATCGTGAACCGAGGTGGATATATCCGTCCAGGGAATATCGGCCGGCACCTGTATCAGAGGGATATCGTCGGCATCGGCCTGTGTTATCATGCCGTCCGGTATCTTGCCCAGAAAACGCTCCGGCTTGATGGCGATAGCCGATACTCCGGCCATAGCCATCCGTTCCACAAAGCTTTGCTGGGCTTCAGAGTCCTGGCGCAGAGCAAAGCCGGAAGTCAGTATCAGTTCCTCACCCCTGACCCAGTTGACGATGTCGGGAACTTCGGCTATGGTGACGCGGCGTATCTGCCTGTCCAGCCCGCCCTCTCCGGCCAGCAGAACGGCACCTTGCAATATCTCCATTTTGAGTAATTCGTTAACGGTTATAAACATGGCAGTTACATTCTACAATATGCGAGAGAATATTAACAGAGTTAATCAGTTATAACACTACGACCGGAGGCATAGCGAACTATATCGGCTCTGGTAACTATGCCCACCAGCACGTCGTCAACTATGACGGGAACGCGGTTTATATCTCGCGTCACCATCAGATCTGCTATCTCCCGAACCGGCGTATCGGGACCGACCGATATGACCTCGCGGGTCATGATATCGGCCGCTCTCATGCCGACCATCTTCCTGACGGCTTCCTCGTAATGCTGCAGCCCGCCCAGAAAGATGATGCCATCCAGTATCTGGATAAACGCCGGCAAACGCAGACTGGCATCCCTGAAGATGATGTCCTCCTCAGAGACTACGCCCACAACGCGACCGCCCTCCGTGACCGGCAGCCCGCTTATACGGCGCTCCTTGAGTATGTCTGCGATCTCCCTCACGGTTGCAGACGGATTGACGGTGATCACGTCACGGCTCATGATATCCGATGCTTTCATACGGTCCCCTCCAACTTGATAAAAGCTGCCGGCAGATAGTCTATGATATCCCCGGCCACCAGAGATCTCATCCCTTTATCGGCCGCTGCCAGGTCGCCGGCCAGACCGTGCAGATAGACACCCAGCACCGCCGCATCGTAAAGAGCTGTGCCCTGTGCGATGAGAGCGGCGATCAGACCTGTCAGCACATCGCCCGATCCACCCGTGGCCATACCGGGATTCCCGGTAGGATTGATGAAGAGACGGCCGTCCGGATGGGCTACCAGCGTTCTGGCCCCTTTCAGGACGGTTACCGTTCCGTAAATTTCCGCCGCCCGCAACACCGCCTTGAACCTGTCGTCCTGCACCGCAGCAGCGCTGGTATCCAGAAGATGCCCCATCTCACCAGGATGAGGCGTCAGCACTGCCCTGGCCCCGGGCAGCGGCCCTGACGGGGACAGGGCGTAAAGCGCATCCGCATCTATGACCACAGGGCCGTCATATTCCAGCAAAAGTTGTCTGACAAAATCCAGAGCCTCGTCATGCCTGGTCATGCCCGGACCGACGGCAACTACGTCAGCTTCGTTCAGTATGCCCATAAGTCCGGGCAGCGCCGAAGGAGCGATGCAGCCGTCCTGAGTACCGTTCACCGGCGAAACCATCAGTTCCCGGTGACAGGCAGCCACCACCGGTTGCTGCTGTGCGGGAACGGCAATCCTGACCATTCCCGCCCCGCCCCGCAGCGCCGACATGCCGGCCATAGCGATAGCCCCTGTCATGCTCCTGGCCCCACCTATGGCCAGCACCAGGCCCGCTGCATTCTTATAGGCCTGCGGCGATCTTGGCGGCAGCATGGCGGCCGCCTCCGGTTCGATAAGAATATTAGTTCTGAGATCATCAGATACCAGCAACGCCCTGGGGATAGAGATATCCGCCACGGAGAGCGTCCCCGCATAATCCACGCCGGGGTATACCAGCAGGCCGGGCTTGGGCAAAGCCAGAGTTACCGTGCGTGCAGCCTGGACGGCCTCAGGAAACGGCTTGCCGCTGTCTGCATCCAGGCCGGAGGGAATATCCACGGCCAGAACGGCGCCGCCGGTGGAGTTCAACAGGCGAACGGCCTCCAGTGCCAAACCCTCCACCGGACCGTTAAGCCCTGTTCCCAGCAGAGCATCCACGGCCAGATGGCAGCCCAGCAGATCGTGTCGCAACTCATTGAGTCCGGCTTCATCCAGAACTTCCGTCAGAGGAATGCCGAGGCGCACCGCAACTTCCGCATTAGTCCTGGCGTCTCCCTTCACGGCGGACAGAGCCCCTATAATATATACACGGGCACCGATGCCTCTGTTGAAGAGATGACGAGCAACGACCATGCCGTCCCCGCCGTTGTTGCCTCGGCCGCAAACTACGCATACCCGGGGGGCGCATATGCCTTCCAGCATCACCATAGCCGTTGAAGCTACGGAAATACCGGCGTTCTCCATGAGTACGATAGATGGTATGCCATAATCATCAACGGCATATTTATCGATGCTGCGCATCTCCGCCGATCGGGCTACTTTCAATATCGACACCTCCAAGAGTCAGCGCCTGGGCTACGGCGTACAGCCTGGAATGGGACAGAGAGAGCTTGACCTCTGAAACATTCAACCCGGCGGCCACAGCCTCAGCCCTGCCGTGCAATCTCACCTGCGGCTTGCCGCCCTCCATGCCGAGGATCTCCACCTCCTGCCAGGAGAAGCTGCGCCCAAGAGACTTGGCTACTGCCTCCTTGGCGGCAAATCTGGCTGCCAGATGCTGCCAGGGAGAACTTCTTTTAAAAGCGTAATCCTTCTCTGCCGCCGTAAAGACCCGCGCTATGAACGAGGGTCTCTTCCGGCAGGCAACCTTGATACGTTCTATCTCTATTATATCTACCCCGATACCGATGATATGCAAACCGAAACTCCCATCAGCATTTCAACTGTTTAGCTCATTAGACGTTTAGTAGTATTTCAGCTAAGCGGCTATGAACAGTTCTTTATGATGTCAGCCAGTTCCTCTGCCATGGACTCGACGCGAGCCTTGTCCGGGCCCTCTACCATTACCCGGATCTTGTTCTCGGTGCCCGACGGCCTGATGTACAGGCGTCCGTCCTGCCCCAGTTCTTCCTGAACGCGAGTCATGGCCGCCTGAACCCCGGCATCGCCCTGCCAGGCATCCTTATCTTCCACCGTTATGGAGAGAAGCACCTGTGGATACCGCTCAAAACCGAACTTCAAGGCGGATAGAGGCTTACCGTGCAAACGCAGGCTTCTCAATATCGCCAGAGCCGCCGCCGCTCCGTCTCCAGTGGTGTTGTAACAGTTGATGATCATATGTCCGGACTGCTCCCCACCCAGGACTATGTCACGGCGCAGCATCTCCTCCAGAACATTGCGATCCCCCACATCGGTCCTGACAACGGAGATGGCGTGCCTTTCCAGAGCACGTTCCAGACCGAGATTGGACATGACCGTTACCACTACCGCATCGCCGCAAAGCTTGCCCTCCGCCTTGAGCTGCAGCGCCAGCATTCCCACCATATCATCGCCGTCAAGAAGATCACCTTTATCGTCAACGGCTATCAGCCTGTCGGCATCGCCGTCAAAGGCCAGCCCCAGATCGGCACCGCTTTCCAGCAAGGCCTGCCGCACCACCTGGGGATGAAGCGATCCACAACCTTCGTTGATATTAAGGCCATCCGGCTCACAATGGAGCGCCACCACTTCCGCCCCCAGATCGGTAAGCAGATCCGGCATTATGGCACTGGCAGCACCGTTGGCACAGTCGATAACCACCTTCAGCCCGCGCAGGTCCCCGCCGGGAATAGTTTTGAGATAAGCGGTATAATCCTCAATGCCCTGCGTTGCCTGCCAGATTTTGCCTACATCCCGCCCCTGCGGCCGCGGTAAATCATCCGCACCGCTCAGTATCCCGTCCTCTATCCGCGCCTCAAGTTCCATAGGCAACTTGAGCCCCTGGCTGGAGAAAAACTTAATGCCGTTGTCTTCAAATGGATTATGTGAAGCAGAAATGACTATGCCGGCCGCTACAGGGGCACGGCTCACCAGCCAGGCCACCGCCGGCGTAGGCAGAACTCCCAGCAAATGCACATCGACGCCGACCGAAGCGGCCCCCGCCGCCACCGCCGCCTCCAGCATATCACCCGAAAGGCGGGTATCCTTGCCGATCATGACGGCGGTGAAACCGTCGGCAGCCAGATGGTACGCGCCATAGCGCCCCAGCTTGAAGGCCAACTCGGGAGTCAGATGAACGTTGGCTTCCCCCCTGACACCGTCTGTTCCGAAGATGCGCCCTGCGGGCGCGGTTGCCAGTTGTTGGCTGTTGGTTGTTGGTTTTGGGCTTCCCATGTAATTTCTCCTCAGGAATGCGTTATTCGAGCGAAATCATCAGTTGATTTGTTGTCAATTGCTCCTTGCCTTGAATTTCAGGCTAATATCGTCTGTGGATAAGAGATGAAAGCTTTTTCGATAATCCCTGTAGTAATCTTTCAGTCTGGCTTCCAGGCTCTCCATGGTCAAACCGGTGGAAATCTTACCGTCTACGGCCATGGATATGCGTCCGGTCTCTTCCGATATGACAATGGCCAGCGCGTCGGTCTGCTCAGCGATGCCTACGGCGGCTCGATGCCTGGTTCCCATATACTGGGGCAGATCGCTCCTGTCTGACAGAGGGAGAAAACAACCGGACGCCAGCAGAACATCTCCCCGCAGTATCACCGCCCCGTCATGCAGCGGCGTTTGCGGTTGAAAGATGGTCTCGATAATCTCCGGCGATATGCGGCACATCAACAGGGTTCCCGTCTCGACATACTCACCCAGGCCGCTGCCCCGTTCTATCACGATAATAGCGCCCTGCCGTCGTGCGGACAGATAGCCCGCCCCCTCGACAAGCGCTCTGACAACCTCTTTGACGGCTTCATCCGATGTCAGGTGCGAATTGTTGTTCAGCGACCAGCCGCGTCCAAGCTGCTCCAGCGTCCGCCGCAATTCCGGATAAAACACTATGGGCACAGCCACCATCAGCATGTAGGATAGCTTTTGCAGAATCCAGTTGGTGGCCACCAGATCCAGCCGGCGTGTAAGGTAGAGAGCGGCAAAAACTACCGCCAGCCCCTTCAACAGTTGCACAGCCCTGGTGCCGCGTATAAGCCGCATGAGCATAAACAACGCCCATGCAATGATAATTGCATCGAGAATCCTGGAGATTATCACAGGCATATGCATCGGTGCGCTTCCACTACCCTTTCCGGAAACGATAATAGTTTATTCTAACATGCCCGGGAAAGGGGGGTCAATTTTGCCGAAGCCCACGCTTTAACCTGTTTCATACTGGTCGGGAGTTGAAACCGGCTTTCCGGCGTCTATCAGCACTTTGTTACCCGACATAAACAGGCTCTGTCCAAACAACAGCAAACCGGTCCCTATAAGCAAATATTCGATTTTAACGAAGTCGGCTACAGGTCCGAAGACAAGCATACCCATCGGCAGCATAACGCTTGATATCATCATTAGAACGCCGAATACCCGGCCCAGAAAATCCTCCTCCACCTTCTGCTGTAACAGAACCATTAACGGTGTATTAAACATCGGCATGGCAATTCCGGCCAATCCCATAAACAGCATATATATACCAAAAGCAGGAACAACTCCAAGCGCAAAGGTACAGACCGCAATAATAATGTTTGATAACGCCATTGTGCGAACCTTGTTCTTGAACCCGCCCCAGGAAGCCATGAGGATGCCGCCTGCCATCATACCGACAGAGAAGACGATTTCAATCGCCGTCAGGCGCCAGACATCGCTGCCGAAACTGCGCGTGACCTGCAGCGGTGTTAAAAACGCAACCGGTGCTACCAATATGCAGAACACCGCATTGAACAGACAGAAGGTCCTGACAAAATCATGATTTTTGATGTAGATGAAGCCTTCTCGCATATCGCCGAAATAGCTGATTGTTTGCTTGACGGCAGCCTTGGCATGAACAGGCACACGCAGAAACAAAAGCAGTATCAAAATAGCCACGACCGCCGTAACAACATCTATAAAGAATATCGTTTCGATGGTGGCCATAGTCAGAAGAGCGCCACTAAGCAAAGGCGACACCAGCATAACCATCGATTGTATGCTTCCGTTTGTTGCGTTCACCTTAGTAAGCATGTCCTCCGGCACAAGCTGGGGTAGAAAGGCTCCTACCGCCGGCATCTGGACCGCTGTTCCAAGCGCACGTATAGCGGATATTACAAAGAGCAGCCATAACGCGTCGTGTCCCATTAAAAAGAGTATGGCTAAAACAAGCGTCGATATTGCTATCACGGCGTCAGCCAGAATAATGAGCGCTTTTCGGTTGTAACGATCGACCCATACCCCCGCAAACGGCGAAAGGAAAAAAGTAGGCAGGAAACCGCAAACAATAGATATGGTCATCATTGTGCCGGACTGCGTTCTCAGCGTAATGTACCACATGATCGCATACTGAACCAACGACGAGCCGAATAGCGATACCGTCTGGCTGAGCAGAAAGAGTATGGTGTTCTTCTTCCAATTGTTGTCCATATTTAAAAACGCTCTTCCAGGTATATTTGCCTCTTTAACATACAAACAACTAGAGCTGCATTAAGCAGCTCCAGAGCCTGTCGCCCGGCATAATAACGCCGGTTCGACATCGGTAACAACTAATATGTAGTAATATCATAGGGAAGCTGATTTGTCAAAACATCGCCCCCCCTAAACCACGCGATCACGTGTAAATTAGAGTTAAAAACAGGAGGAGTGTCAGGAGCTTATTCCCTGTCACGAGCCCCCCTTGTTCTGTGAGCTATCAACAACTCCATCGTCTATTTTTTATCAGTTTCTGCTGACATCTTCTCTTTGACGGACTTTTCCGTCTCCTTCTTTTTCTCCTTATCTTCGATTGTTTTCTTGATTAAGCTAATATCCGGTTGGTTTACTTTTAACCATTTGCTATCCGGGTATTCTTTTGCTAATTTTTCATAATACATCAGTGCTTTCTCGTAATCACCCTTTACCTCGAAGTAGTAACGTCCTAACGTACTATATACCCCCTCCGTCAAATGCCAATCGGGATTAGGATAATCCTTAATAACTTTCTCATATATAGGAATGGCTTTGTCGTAATTCCCCTTCCTGTAAAAATAGCCGGCTATAGTCAGGTAATAACTGCCGGCCCGCCTGCTGTTAGGATCTTTATTTATCTCCTCCATAAGAGTATCGACATAAAGATCATCTTTGCCCTGGTTCATATAGATGCTTTGAATACCTGATTTAGCTAAATCAATGCTTTCCGCTTTAGGATATTTTTCTATATATCGTTTATATTCAACTACAGCCTGATCATAATTGTTCAGCTCAAAATGATATATTTGTGCCAGCATCCACTGTGCCCACATAGCGTGTTCATCCGTGGAGTATTTATCAATAATCTCCTTTAATACCGCTATAGCCCTTTCATATTTACCAAGCCTACGATAGCTACCCGCGATAGACGAATGTAACTGCGGGACTAAGCTGCAGTTCGGATAATCTGCTATAATAGCCTGATAACCTTCTAAAGCGGACTTATAGTATTCCTGATAAGGTCTACCCTGAGATCTAGCAGAGAGGCCTTCCCGAACAAGTTCATTCATTTTAAACAGCCTTCTTAAAGGTTCAAATTTATAATCGGAGTGAGCTTCGACAAACTTAAGCTTCTTCCTGGCTTCAGCAGCCTCGCGAGAACCAGGGTAAGTATCTACTATCTCAGTACATAACTTTACGACTGTCCCTATATCGCCCGTTGCAACAGCCTCGTTTACATTTTTGAGCGCTATTTGAGCTGCTGTCTCATCGGCACCGATTTGCACGAGAAGTGCGGTAAATACCGCAGAAATAATTAAAAAACCACTTAAAATTTTTACACTTTTCATATCGCTCCTCCTAACCCGGACAAGCCGGAACCAAAAGCTTTGCTGTTTTGCACAAGTTCGATTTGTAAGGAACTAAAAAATATGATTGGTCGTCAGACAGTAACCGGATACTTCCAGCCCGTTCCTGGCAGCCTGACTCTTCAATAGAAGCAGGTATTGCCGATAGTCCGTCTCTTCAAGGAAGATGGGCTGACGGTTATTGCCTCGCTATGTTATATGATGCGGCACACCCGCTATTACTATACGCGCTATCCTTGGCATAACGTTAAGATACCATGAATAGGCTTATTTGTTCAATAAATAGGTGACTGTCCCTATTTTCATACTTATAATACGTTTGCCGTACGGATTTCGTTACAACAGAAAGAAAATACGTTAAAGGCTCAACCCCGTCTCAGTCGCTCGCTCGTCTCCTTCAACGCTTCGGTGACGGAGGCTCGGGCGGTGCCGCCGGGGTGTTTGCGGGCATCGATGATGTTCATGGTGCCCAGGGCGTCGTAGATGGTATCGTCGAAGAGTGTGGAGAAGCGCTGCAGTTCATCCGGGCGCAGGGACGAGAGGGCTTTTCTCTCATCCAGGCAGTAGCGCACCATGTTGCCCACCACTTCGTGGGCTTCACGGAAGGACATGCCGCGCCGCACCAGGTAATCGGCCACATCGGTGGCATCGGAGAAATCGGCCTTGAGGGCGTCGGCCATCTTTTCGGGTTTGAATTCCGTAGCCCTGATCATGGAGGCGTATACCGCCAGCGAGGCGCCGACGGTGTCCAGGGCGTCAAAGAGCCCTTCCTTATCCTCCTGCAGGTCGCGGTTGTAAGTCATGGGCAACCCTTTGAGAACGGTCAGCATGCCCATCAGGTGGCCGAAGACCCGGCCGCTGCGACCGCGCACCAGCTCTGCCACATCGGGGTTCTTCTTCTGCGGCATGATGCTGCTGCCGGTGGTGAAAGCGTCGCCTATTTCCACAAAGCCGAATTCCGGCGAGGACCAGAGGACCATCTCCTCGGAGAGACGGCTGAGGTGTACCATGATCAGGGACAGGGCGGAGAGAAGCTCCACCAGGTGATCCCTGTCGCTGACACTGTCCATGCTGTTGGCGGATATGGCCGCAAAGCCCAGTTCACGGGCCGTAAATTCCCTGTCTATGGGGAATGTTGTTCCGGCCAGGGCGCCTGATCCCAGCGGCATGACATCAACTCTCTTCAGGCAGTCGCAGAGACGCTCTGCATCGCGGTTGAACATCTCTATATAGGCCAGAAGGTGGTGGGCCAGGAGCACGGGCTGGGCGTGCTGCATATGG
>JAQVUQ010000350.1 GCA_028699365.1 bacterium
TGTCCATACAGGTGCATCCGCATGCTTCGTATGCTGAAGAGCACTTTGGGGAGCAGTTTCAGCAGGATGAAAGCTACTATGTAGTGAAGGTGGAGGAAGACGGGTCTGCCGGAACGCATATGGGGTTAAGGAACGACGCTGATAAGGACGAGTTCTTTAAAGAAGCCCGGCGGTCCGAAAAGGATATGACGCCGGTGGATTATGAGAAATATATCAACCGTATACCAAGCCGTGTGGGAGATCAGTTCCTTATTCCAGGTGGTACGGTACATGGCTCCGGGCGCAATCAGGTGGTGCTGGAGATAGGCAGTTGTACCGTAGGCTCCTATACGTTCAAGCTTTATGATTATTTGCGGATAGATTTGAACGGCAAGCTGCGGCCCATCCATACCTGGCACGGCGAGAACGTTTTGAGGGACGAGCGCAGGGCGGACTGGGTTGCTCAAAACCTGCATCAGAAGCCCAGATTGATCAGAGAAGGAGACGGATGGGCGGAGTTTCTCATAGGCGAACGTGAAGATATGTTCTTTAAACTGCAACGGCTGGAGTTTGCTGAAAGGATAGAAGATACTGCCGCAGGTAAGTTCCACGTGCTCTGTCTGGTAGAGGGAGAGAGTGTGCTGATACGATCCAAAGAGCACGACGAGCGCAACTTCCGTCTGGATTTTAGTGAAGTTGTTGTGGTGCCTGCCTGCTTTGGAGAGTATGTAATCGAGAATTTGGGGAATCAGCCCTGCAAGCTGACCAAGACTCTCTTGAAATGAGTGATCGATATGTCGTCGAACCGTTTTAGTGATGGAACCCCGGTAAGGGGTGAGAGCAATTATGCCGTGGTCCTGGACGTAGGCGGCACCTTTGTGAAATCCGCCGTAGTTTCCTCAGAGGGCGATCTATTGCCGGGGACGTGTCAAAAATCCGCAATCGCTTCCGCCGGGGAGGCGGAAGTGATTGTCGGATGCCTTGCCGAAACTGTACGTGCTGCCTTGCAGCAGGCCGGTAGTATGAATCTGTCCGTCTGCGGTATAGGCTTATGCGTACCCGGACCGTTTGATTATAAGGCCGGAGTCAGCCTGATGATCCATAAGTTTCAATCTATCCGCGGGCTCGATTTAAGGCAGGAGCTTATCGGGCGATTATGCTTGAGCAGAGATACGCATATATATTTTGAGAGCGATGCCCATGCCTTTCTGCTTGGCGAGGCCTGGACAGGCAATGCCCGAGGCATAAAGCGTGTAATGGCCGTTACGCTGGGCACAGGTATAGGTGCAGCCTTCATGAACGAAGGAAAGATAATGCGCCGGGATTCACGGACACCGCTCTATAGCCTGTGGAATTTACCGTATGGAGAAGGCATAGTCGAGGACAGGCTTTCCAGAGCAGGGATTACGGCCAGATACGAAGAATTGGGCGGAAACGGTTCGTACAACCGGATTGACGTCAAAGATATAGCTTCTCTGGCGGCAAAGGAAAGGGACAGGGCAAGCCTGCAGGTGTTCGAGGAAGTCGGTTTTATTATGGGAGAGGTTCTGGCTCCCGTTATTGAAGATTTCGGGGCGGAGTGCCTGGTCCTGGGCGGCCAGATTTCAAAGGCTTTTCCGCTGTTTTCAGATTCACTGATAAAGAGACTGGTGCATATACCCACCCTGAAAAAGATAACCTGCGGCAAATCGATAGACCGGAGCGCTCTTTACGGCATGGCCGGATTGATTTTCGGCTATATCAGCAATTGAAACCGTGCTCTTTTGCTCTCTTTAGGGTATAATTTCTTCTATTGACAGCCTGTGATGCTCAAGAGGACGGCAAAACGCATGCGATATAGGGCTTACATCATTTTACCTCTATAGCTGTCGTCTCGCGCATCTTTGCGGAATTCCTGTGCGCTGGTTATGCCGTGAAACAAATACTGAAGTATATGGAGGTTCTGCTGTGAATAAGGAGAACCTATATATCAGTGAAATCTGTTATAATTGTGGTATGTGATCAAGAGTGAAAAGGGCATGGTTTTGCTGATTTGGAGGAAGATGGAAATTGAAAAAACAAACCATAACAAACGAGTTGACTTCAGGCAGCAGCTTTCCTTTTCACGATAAGGGCTATGGTAGGTTGGTATCAGATATTTCCGGCCTTCTGGAGGAGGCACGGCGGACGGCAGTTCGGGCTGTCAACAGCGCTCTTACTACAACTTATTGGGAGATTGGTCGTCGGATTGTTGAATTCGAACAGGGTGGAAAAGAGCGGGCGGAATACGGCGATGCCCTGCTTGTAACGCTTGCGCATGATCTTGCTGCACGGTATGGTCGCGGGTTTTCCAAGTCAAATCTTTTCCTGATGCGGTCATTCTACTTGGGGTGGGAAATTTTCCAGACACCGTCTGGAAAATTCGAAGCGACAGCAAAGGGCTTGACAGTATCTGAGCAGCCCAAAGTTACTCAGATGACACCTGTAAGATTCTCGTCTGACACATTTCCTCTTGCGTGGTCTCATTATGTACGTTTAATATCGGTCGAAAATCCATTGGCCCGTGCATTTTATGAAAGTGAGGCGATCCGGGGCGGGTGGTCAGTACGGCAACTTGATCGGCAAATCAATACCCAATTCTATGAACGTACGGTCAAATCCGATCATCAGGAGGCTATGCTGGCAAGTGGAGGACAATCCAAATCGGAGGATGTGGTGGGATTGGAAGAAGAAGTCCGTGATCCATATCTCCTGGAGTTTCTCAACCTTAAAGATGAATACAGTGAAACCGATCTTGAAAATGCAATTATCCATCATCTGGAATGGTTTCTTTTGGAATTAGGCGCTGGCTTTACTTTTGTAGCAAGGCAGAAGCGAATCCGTATTGGTGATGAGTGGTATCGCATCGATCTTCTGTTATACCACCGTAAACTCAGGTGCCTTGTTGTCATAGATCTGAAAATAGGTAAGTTCACACATGCAGATGCCGGACAAATGAACCTCTACTTGAACTATGCCCGAGAACACATGATGGAACCGGGCGAGAATGAGCCGGTCGGATTAATCTTATGCAGTGCCAAGAACAATGCTGTGGTTCATTATGCAATGGGTGGAATCAAAGCAAATGTATTCGCTTCGCAATACCTGACGGCTTTGCCTGACGAGGAGACCTTACGTAACGAAATATTGACCACCCAGCGTGCTATCCGCGCGCGGTGGTCTGCACATCCGTCTGCTATCTAAGCTGGCTGGGAGAAGATATTGCGCGTCTTTTCGACTATGCTCCAAAAGTGCGGGTAAAACCTAAGATACTGGTTATATCAGAGGAAGATTCTATTGTGAAGACACATTTTAAGGTATAATCATAAGCGGTTTATCGGCATAGCAACGATACCTCAAAGAGGACGACGGTCTTATGCGATACAGAGCTTACATCATTCTGGCAGCGGCTATACTGATCGAGCTGCTCATAGGTGCCACCCTGGGATGGGGCGCGTTCGTGCCGCTGATCATAAAATACTACGGCTACAGCGCTGTCCGGTCGCAGATGATATTCAGCGTTACCATCGTGGTCTTCTCCTTAAGTATCTTCGGCTACGGCCGGGTGATCGGGCGTATCGGTGAGAGGGTTCTTCTGCTTGGAGGCAGCCTGCTGTATATACTTGCCTATG
>JAQVUQ010000351.1 GCA_028699365.1 bacterium
CCTGGCCGCCAATATTATCGGTTTCGCCGGCCTGGATATGCAGGGCCTGTACGGTCTTGAAGTTCACTTCGATAAGTATCTGAGGGGCGTCCCCGGCTATATGAAGGTAGAGGAGGATGCCATCGGACGTACCATTCCCTACGGTGTCAGAGAGATTGTTCCGCCCGCAGACGGTCAGGATATTTACCTTACCATCGATTCCGACCTGCAGCATATTGCAGAGCGCGAATTGAAAAAAGCGGTGGAGGGTGCCAAAGCTGCCGGCGGTTGTGCCATCGTCATGGATCCCTGGAGCGGAGATGTTCTGGCCATGGCCAGTTGTCCCACCTATAATCCCAACGACTATGGGAAATACGATCTCAAGACCTGGTCCAACAGGGCCGTGCACCAGGTTTATGAGCCGGGTTCGATTTTCAAGTTGATAACCGCGGCCGCGGCTCTTGAGGAGAAGGTGTATTCGGCCGATGATATAGTAGTCAGTTGCGGCGGCACTCTGGGCATAGACCGCCGGACGGTCCATTGCGTTCAGCACGGTCACAGCAGCGGCCACGGACGCGAGAACATGAGCGATATCATCGTTAATTCCTGTAACGTGGGAGCTGCAACCGTGGGCCTCAAACTCGGCAGCAACGTTCTTTATCGTTATGTGCGGGAGTTCGGATTCGGACAGGTCACCGGCATACCGCTGCCGGGTGAGGAGCGGGGGCTGCTGCAGTCTCCGGCCTCCTGGCGGCGCATCAAGACCGCCAATGTAGCCTTTGGGCAGGGGATTGCGGTGACCCCTATACAGATGACCAGAGCCGTCTGTGTTCTGGCCAACGGCGGTAAGCTGTTTCGTCCCCGCATCGTCCGGGATATCCGGACCAGGGATGGTGTGGTCAGCAAGGAATATAAGGTAGAGGATCTGGGACGGGTCGTCTCTCCCGAAACCGCGGCGGCCATGCGGCAGATGATGCAGCGGGTGGTGCTGGAAGGGACCGGCAAGGCCGCAGCCATAGAGGGATACAGCACCGGCGGTAAAACGGGGACGGCTCAGAAGGTGAGTGTTCACGGCTACGGAGGCGGGAAGTATGTGGCCTCGTTTGTTGGACTGGCGCCGGTCGAGCATCCGAGGCTGGTAGTTCTGGTCAGCATCGATGAGCCTAAGGGAGCTTACTACGGTGGTGTTATAGCGGCCCCCGCCTTCAAGGAGATAGTACGTAGCAGCCTCATCAAGCTCGGAGTTCCTCCGGACAAGGGAGATGCCGTGGTGAGGGAGGATTTATAGATGAAGTTATCCTATATAGCCGATGCCTGCGGCGCTGAACTTTGCGGTTCTCACGACCCGGAGATTACGGAACTGGCCTATGATTCCCGCTCCGTCGTGCCCGGAACGCTCTTTTTCTGCCTGCGGGGAGAGAAGAGCGACGGGCATGGATTTATTGAAGCGGCGTTGAAGGCGGGTGCCTCAGCCGTCTGCCTGGAAGATACCGCTTCTTTGCCGGAAGGTATACCGGCGCTGCTGGTGGCTAACAGCCGGGAGACGCTGGCCGGGGCGGCGGCGGCATTTTTCGATTATCCTGCCGCCAGGCTGCGTCTGGTGGGGGTCACCGGAACCAACGGCAAGACCACGACCGTCCATCTGGTCGACCAGATACTGTCGGCAGCGGGGCGAAGAAGCGGCCTGTTGGGGACGGCCGGAAACCGCATCGGAGCGGAGACCGTTCCCAGTTCTCATACCACTCCCGAATCCCTGGATCTGCAGCGCTGGCTGCACAAGGCTCTGGCGGCCGGTCTGCAGGACGTCTGCCTGGAGGTCTCGTCGCATGCTCTGGATCAGGGCAGGGTGCGGGAGTGCTGGTTTGATGTCGTTGCTTTCACCAACTGTACTCAGGATCACCTGGACTATCACGGCTGCATGGAGAATTACGCCGCCGCCAAGGCGCTGCTGTTTACCGATTATGCCGCCAGAAGTGCCGCCGCCAAGGGACCGGTTAAAGCGGTAATCAATTTTGACGACCGTTACGGCAGGGACATAGCTTTGCAGGCTGAGGCCGAGGTGCTGGGCTATGCCATAGAGAGACCTGCCGATATAACGGCTGCCTCTCTGCAACGCGAGGGAGCGGCCAGTATCTTCACTCTGAAAACTCCCGATTGGCAGAGAGAGGTGAGGCTGCCTCTGATCGGCGATTTCAACGTCTACAACGCTTTGGCCGCCGCGGCAATCACCTTTGCTCTGGGCGTGGAGGCTGATATAATAGTCGAGGCTTTGTCCAAAGTCACATCCGCTCCCGGACGTCTGGAGCTTGTTGATGCCGGACAGCCGTTCACCGTCCTGGTTGATTATGCTCATACGCCCGACGGACTGGAGAAGGTGCTGTCATCGCTCTCGGCCCGGACCGGGGGACGTTTGATAGCGGTGTTCGGTTGCGGCGGCGACAGAGACAGAGGTAAACGTCCTCTCATGGGAGAGGTGGTTGCACGGCTGGCGGATCTGGCCGTGGTGACGTCCGATAATCCGCGCAGCGAGGATCCGGAGGCGATAATCAGGGATATCCTCCCCGGTATGACTACAGGTAAGGCGGAGCGTCTGATCGAGCCGGACAGAGCCCGGGCTATCAGTCTGGCGCTGGAGGCGGCCGAAGCCGGAGATATAGTTCTTATCGCCGGCAAAGGACATGAGGATTATCAGATTATCGGCGCGGAGCGCCAGCACTTTGACGACAGGGAGACAGCCGCCGGCATTCTGCGCGGTATTTACGGAGAGAAACGCAGTGCGAGTTGATCAATTGCTGGCAGCCGCCGGGGGGATCCTGACGGCCGGCAGCGCGGATACGGAATTTAATGGAGCCGCGGTAGACTCGCGTTGCATAAAAGGCGGAGAGTTGTTCGTCGCTCTGCCCGGCGCCCGGAGTGACGGGCATGAATATGTGCAAGCCGCCGTCAAAGCCGGAGCTGCAGCCGTCATGGTGTCGGGAGAAGCAGGATCGGATACCGGCAAAGCTGCCGTGATCAGGGTTGACGATACCTTATCGGCATTGCAGGCGGCCGCTCTCAGTCATCGTCTGTCATGGCCCGGAAGGGTGGTTGGCATTACCGGCAGCGTAGGCAAGACCGGCACCAGAGAGATCTGTGCCGCTCTCCTGTCGGGACGTTACAGCGTTCTGAGAAATGAAAAGAACTATAATAACGAGATCGGTGTGCCCCTGACGCTTCTTTCCCTGACCGCAGATCATGAGGTTGCGGTAATCGAGATGGGGATGCGGGGCAGAGGCGAAATAGCAGAGCTGGCCCGTCTGGCCCGACCGGAGGTGGGGTTGGTCACCTGCATAGGAGAGACACATATCGAGAGATTGGGCTCGATCGAGAATATAGCCCGTGCCAAAGCGGAGCTGATTCAAGCTCTGCCGGAGAACGGGACGGCCGTTTTGCCGGTCGATGACCAATACTTCAGTCTGCTGAGGGAATTATCCCCGGTGCGCTGTATCACCTTCGGTCTGGATGCCGCAGCCGATATCAGGGGAGAGAATATATCCGAGGAAGAGAACGGCGCAGGTTTTGATATCTGCTTTGGCGGAGAACGCGCGAGGGCCTTTATTCCCTTGCCGGGACGGCATAATGTCCTGAACTCCCTGGCAGCCGTGGCCAC
>JAQVUQ010000352.1 GCA_028699365.1 bacterium
ATTCACCGGGACAGAATCAACAGACGGCATCATAAGCAACAGCCAGCTAAGCCACAGCCTGTTCGGTTATCCCAGGGTAAGCATCCACCAGTTAATAGACTGGACCGCAGACTGGATAATGCAGGGTGAAGCCAGACTGGGAAAGCCGACACACTTCGAGACCAGACACGGGAAATACTGAGCAGGAGAACTTGCATGAAAACCCTGAAACCGACAATCACGCCCTCAGGGCGCATTATTAATCCAATAATCCATCGTATCATGCAAAGAGGCATAGTCATTCCCGCCGGCCCGCTGGCCCTGACCAGAGAGCGCAAACTTGACGAGCGCCGTCAAAGAGCACTATGCAGATACTATATAGCAGCCGGTTCAGGCGGGCTGGCAATAGGAGTCCACACCACCCAATTTGCTATACGGGATCCAAAAGTAGGATTATATCAGCCCGTGCTGGAGATCGCAGCCGAAGAGATGTCCCGGGCCGATGTCACCAGAGCGGAACCCCTGGTAAGAATCGCCGGCATTTGCGGAGATACCAGGCAAGCCGCAGCCGAGGCAGCGCAGGCCCGTAATCTGGGATATCACGCAGGCCTTCTCAGCCTGGCTGCCATGAAAGATGTTACAGAAGAAGAGCTTATTGCCCACTGTAGAAGCATAGCCGCAGAGATACCGCTGGTAGGATTCTACCTGCAGCTCGCAGTGGGAGGAAGAGTGCTCAGCTACAGCTTCTGGAGAGGCTTCGCAGATATAGACAACGTCATCGCCATAAAGATGGCCCCGTTCAACCGCTACAACACCATAGACGTAGTCCGAGCCGTGGTGGAAGCCGGCCGGGACGACATCGCCCTTTATACCGGCAACGACGATAACATCCTCATAGACTTGCTCACCCCGTACCGGTTTAAGGTAAACGGTATACCGATAGAGAGAAGGATAACCGGGGGCCTGCTGGGGCACTGGTCCGTATGGACCAAGAGAGCAGTGGAACTGCTGGAAGAGTGCCACAGCGTAGTATCGAGTGGAGGAGACATGCCGGTTGAACTGATGCGTAAGAGCATAGAAGTCACAGACTCCAATGCCGCCTTCTTCGATGCCGCCAACCGGTTTGCCGGTTGCATACCGGGGCTGCATGAAGTGCTGCGGCGGCAGGGACTGCTGGAGGGGATCTGGTGTCTTGACCCGGCGGAAACACTGAGCCCGGGGCAGAAGGAGGAGATAGACAGGGCATATAATGCCTACCCGCATTTGAATGACGATGCGTTTGTGACGGAGCATTTGCATGAATGGTTGAGTGGTTAGGGGAATTGTAAGAGGTGTTGACTATGTTTGTACGTCCACAGGAATTGCCCCCATTTCCTTACGAGGATAAGCTGTCCCGGTTGCTGACACCCGATGGCCCCACCATACCGGCAGCCGTACGTTCACTTTATCTCGATTTGGCGGAAACCATTATCGACCGGGCTTTGACTTGGCTGAATGACGCCGGCATCATTATTGATCCGGTTGAAGGGCATGATGACCGCTGGCTGGGGGGAACCGCGGCTCGCTTCGCATGTCCTGCCGCTATTCTGTTCAGAGAGAGGAAGCGGGCCGACTTATTGGAACCGGCCTCCAGAGCCCTATCGCAACTGGCAGGAGGCATACTGAAGCGGGCCGTAACGGGAGATGATCCTCGTCCGGCAGTGTTGGCCCTGTGTATGAAAGAGATGATCATCGCCTATGACATTCTGCACGATTACGTGGAGGATGATCGAGCCGAAATATGGCACAAAGCTCTGGCTGCCATTGATCCCAACATCGCTTACAACGTCATGCCGGAACTTGCTGCCGGACAGCGTCCCAACAACTACGGCTCCTCCGCTTGTATTGCTGAATGGCTGCGCTTTCGCTACGGACTGGCCGATGAGCGCAACTGGATCGAGCAGCAGCTCAATCTGCAGATGCCATTTTTTACCGGGTTGGGTATGTATCGGGATCCCGGTGATCCTCATCTCTATGACCTGGCCGTGCGCCACAATCTGAGCGAATTGCTGCAATACGGCTATGATGGTCCTTTGCGCGACCGTTTGCAGGAGTTGCTGCGCCGGACGGGCCTGGTCACTCTACAGATGGTTTCGCCTTGCGGCTACGCTCCCTTCGGTGGACGATCCAATCTTTACCTTCATAATGAAGCTATGCTCGCTTACATCTGTGAATACCAGGCTTTACAGTATATGAAACAGAGGCGGCCGGAGGCGGCAGCCAGCTTTAGAGAGGTATCCATGCGCTCCATCCGGGCCGTTGTCCCTTATGTCCAGGCTGAACCGGTGCATAATATTAAGAACTTCTTTGATCCATCGACCCGGCATGGCAAAGACAGAGGTTACGGCGAGTATGCAGTTTACGCTTTGTTGTCTGCCTCACTCTTTGCCCGAACAGCTTTGCTGGCCGATGACGCCATCGAGTCCTCCCAAGAGCCGCCAGCTTCACGGGGCTGTCTCCTTCATGTCTGGCCTGCTTTCCATAAAGTCTTTGCTACCTGCGGTAATACTCAGGCAGTTGTGGATACCCGCTGCCAGAAGGGATATGATGCTACCGGACTGGGGCGTTTGCAGCATAAGGGGGCTCCGCCGGATCTGGCTTTATCCATGGGTATAGCCGCAGAACCTCATTATCATGTCCATGAAGCTCTGACCGGACGGGCTGCAGCCATAGGACCTTGCTGGCGGTTGATATCCGGAGAGTGGGTGTCGCTGGCTGCCATGAGTGATGCCATTGAGGATGTGGTCTTCACCGAGAAGGCGGTCTCACCGCAAGGTGTGGAGTGGAGCCTGTCATGGAGCGTCAATTCTGCGCATGCTGAGGCCAATGCCGTCTCTACCGTCACCCAATCTTACCGGCTTATCTCGGGGTGTCTGTATATACGCACAGCCGTCAGCGGCTGCTATGACCGCTTGGGTCTGGAGGTCCCTTGTCTGGTTGATAATGGAGCCGGAGAGGCGCAGATCCAGCTTCTGGAACAAGGGCTGTCTGTTACATTCAAAGGTTGGATCTTCAGAGCGGAGATGCCAGAGGCCGAGGCTTGCATCATGGAAGACGGTCTTTACGCCAACCGCGGTGCGCGCTATCGTCTGGTCCGGATGGAGACCACGGCGCCTGTCTTTGAGGCTGTAATCTCCATAGGCCCGGAGCCGACTGATTAGCAACAGAGAGCATCCGCCGGCGCCCAATGGAGCCAACAACAGTGCCACCGTGGAGGTCAACAGCTCCCCGCCTACCGTTTTCAGGTCAACCTGCCCGAGATCAATACCGGCTATACCAACCCCAATGCCCATGGGTGGGTGCATTGCACCGACAGGGGGGCGGCATGGCAAGCGGCAAACGCACGTTTGTCCATTCGTGACCTTTTCTGCTATAATAGGCCCAGGGAGGGATTATAAATGGGTAATCTCAGTCAGCGACAGAGTTTGATCCTGGATTTTATCAGGCAGAATGTGGAGAAGCGGGGGTATCCGCCTACCGTAAGAGAGATAGGAGCGGCGGTGGGCCTGAGTTCCACCTGTACCGTACACAAGCATCTGAATTCCCTGGAACAGAAAGGATATATCCGGCGCAATCCGCTTATCTCCCGTTCCGT
>JAQVUQ010000353.1 GCA_028699365.1 bacterium
TTGAACAGTGGAAAGATTTCTTCGAAGGACGTTTTGATGAGGATGTCTTTACTCCCGTCAGGAGAATAAAGAAGAACCCTGCGGTGGAGTGGCCTTCGGTGACGATGAACGCGGCTATGGATGATTTTCAGGTCATGGCCTTGCAGCAGTACGGCACAGTATCCCAGCGGATATGCGATCCGGAGATGAGCCTGGCAGTAGGGGTGCGCTGCAACTACGGCTCCAGCATCCTGCCTTCCCTTTTTGGGGCGGAGATGTTCTATATGGATGATAAACTGAACACTCTGCCTACTTCACGGCCTCTGTCCGGCGGGATGGAAAGCATCAAGAAGCTGATCGATAAGGGCGTGCCGGACATATACGGCGGTCTCGGCGGCAAAGTTTTTGCCATGGCGGAAGTATTTAAAGAGATCAACAGCCGTTATCCGCGTATAAACGAGTATGTGCCTGTCTTTCACCCCGATGTGCAGGGGCCCATGGACGTCTGTGAAGTGCTCTGGGGCAGCGGGCTCTTTCTGGACATCTGCGATCATCCTGACACGGTAAAGGCTTTCCTGGAACTGATAACGGAAACCTATATCGCCTTCATGAGGGAGTGGCATAGCTTTTTTCCGTCTCAGGGAGAGTATTCGGTTCACTGGTCGATGATACACAAAGGCAGGATCATGCTGCGCGACGATTCCGCCACTAACTTTTCTCCGCAGATGTATGAGGATTTCATCAAGCCGTACGATCAGGCTATTTTAGACGAGTTCGGCGGCGGAGCCGTCCACTTCTGCGGGCGCGGCAGCCATTTCATTGAGGCTATGTCGGAGATGGACGGACTGTTTGCCGTCCAGGTATCCCAGCCGCATCTGAACGATATGGAGACGATATACAGGCATACGGTGGATAAGGGCATAATGATAATCGGTTCCGGCAGGCAGGCAGTGGACGAGGCCAAAGCTGAAGGCAGAGAGTTTCACGGCAGGGTACAGTGCTTTCTGTAAATGGGATAAACTATGCGATATATGTTTGGTTTGAAGGAGATGTATTGAGATGAAGGTGGCCATAATAGGAGCAGGGAGTCATTTTACCGGCGGCTATATCAACGACATGATACTTTGCGGCAACTTTGAGGATTGTCATGTCAGCCTGATGGATATAGACGGCAGGAAACTGGATATGATGGCGGACTGGGTGAATATAATCGTCAAACACAGCGGCAGCCGCATGACGGTCGGAAAGACCATGGATTTACGTGAGGCGCTGGAAGGGGCCGATTTTGTAGTCATATCCATCCTGATAGGCGGTTACGGTGACCTGCTCAAGGCGGACGTCTCCATCCCGCTCAAATACGGCATAGCTCATACCAAGGCGGATACGGTAGGCCCGGGTATGCTCTCGCGCACTTTACGTACGGTGCCGCATATCATGGAGATAGCCCGGGCCATGGAGAGATACTGCCCCGATGCCTGGATGCTTAATCTGGCCAACCCCATGTCCGCTCTGACCTATGCCGTTCTCAAGTATACCCCCGTCAAGACGCTGGGCTTGTGCCACAATACCCGCATATTCGCTCAGAACATCATGAGAAAGCATTTCAATGATGATTATACCGCTCCATGCATGAACGAGTATGAAATCAGCGCCTTCGGCATAAATCACTTCAGCTTTATTGAAGAGATGAAGGTGAAGGGTAAATCCATCTTCGAATGGCTTAACGATAAGGATTTCAGGGAGTTCATGGACAAGACCTATCCATTGACCATGAAGACCTACGACAGGATAGGGAGAATGGCCCCTTCGCACGAGAATCATATCTGCGAGTTCCTGCCATATTATAACAGCGATGAGTTTATCATGAACACCGATAAGGCGCCTTACTGCCAGGGGCTGCGCAATATAGACGGCTTCATAGAAAAGCGGGCGGAGTTCGAGGATAAGGTCACTGGCGTTATGCGCGGGGAGAAGGCATACGAGCCGATAACCTGGCTGTCCAGTGAAGAGGGCTTCTTTATCATGAGCGCGCTTGCGGGAAAAGGTGATGCACAGGCTAACGTCAACCTGATCAACGACGGCTTTATTCCCAACCTGCCGTCGGGATGCATCTGCGAAGCTACGTCGTTTATAAAACAAGACGGTGTCGTTCCCATGCAGTCCAAGGCCGGTATCCCCAGAGAACTGAGAGGATTCTATCTGCAGTATATAGAAGAGATAGAATTAGCGGTGGAAGCTGCGGTGACCAGATCGCGCCGGACGGCACTGCAGGCACTGCTCTGCAATCCGCGAGTGGGCTTCCATGACAGAGCCGAGGATCTTCTGAATGAGATTATGGCACTGAACAAGGACATAATGACGCCCATGCAATAGGAGAGGAAGACAGGGTAAACACACAGGCAGGTAGAAGTATTGTACAAGCATAGCAAGGGAGGCCTTTTACGTGAGAAAGTTATTGGAACGTTTGGGTATCTTGACGGCGGTTATGGTATGTTTATCGATGACAACTCCGGCTTTTGCCGATGCTTCATCCAAGGATCGGCAGGAAGCGTTTACCGCTGACGAGCACACTCTCTTTCTGATGCATTTTGATAAAGCCGAGGCCGAAAACGGCTTCAAGCCGGCAACAGCCAAAGGTGAGGCTGTGCCGGCGGACAGCAAAAAGGCCCGATTAGCGGAAGAGGGCAAATTCGGACAGGGGCTGGATACCCGCACGGAATATACGCTGGCCTATAAGAGCCAGGGGAATCTCGATTACCGTAAGGGAACTATAGAATTCTGGATCAAGACCGACTGGACGGAGAAGGATGAGATCTGGCGGGTTCTGTTCAATTGCAGCGCCGGAGAGCGTCCGGCAGCCGACAGCGTGAAGAAGCCTTACAATACCATCGGCATCACCAAGAGCGGCTATGCC
This sequence comes from bacterium, assembly GCA_028699365.1. Taxonomy (GTDB): domain Bacteria; phylum UBP13; class UBA5359; order UBA5359; family UBA5359; genus UBA5359. The sequence goes on from JAQVUQ010000353.1 coordinate 2,894, forward strand.
AATTCTGCCGGACAGAATCTGGTCTTTGCCGTTACCGATTCCGCCGGCAATATGTACAGAGCCTACAGGTTCATCACCGACTGGCCGGCCGGACAGTGGCACCATCTCAGGGCGGTCTGGGATCTGGATAATCCTGTCAGCGGCAAGAGTCATCTGGAACTCTATATCGACGGCTCCAGGGAGGGCAACCAATACGGAATAACGGGCAAGAAGATAGCCCTGGACGGTACCGGGGAAACTTTCACTGTGGCCCGAAACTACAGCGGTTGCACCATAGATGAACTGCGTATTTCCGATACGCCCAGAGCGGCGGAGCCGTAAAACGGAATAACTAAAGAATTATTGATCTATTAGGAGGGCAGCAGAAATATGCCGCCCTCTTTCTCTTTGTATATCGTATTGCTATTCTCTCAACAGCAGGGTTTTGAACTCCGCCGCTTCAAAATCGAGGACAAGACTGTCGTTCTCCACCGGCAGCCACACAGGCTCTGTATTGAATGCCTCCTGAACGGCATACTGTCTGAAGCGTCCCCTGGCAAGCTTTACCAGACAGCGTACCCGGCTGCCTTCTATCTCCGCCAGCCTGACCAGCCACACTCCATCGTCCTCCGGCCGAACGGCCTCTACCATAACCTGGTCGGTGGAGAGAGCGAGCAGGTTGGTGCCCTCCTTAAAGCCGGACCGGCTGAGATCGCCTGCCAGAACCCGGGGCGGAGAGA
>JAQVUQ010000354.1 GCA_028699365.1 bacterium
CTCATGATACGGAAGAGGCGCTGCGGGAGCACGAACTGAAGGGAGAAACCCCGGTAATAGTGGGACGGGCAGGGCAAACCATGGGCATTATAACCTTCTCCGATACCATACGCCCTGAAGCGGAGGAGGCCATCGCCAGGCTGAAAAGATTGGGGACATGCCGCATAGTCATGTTGACGGGAGACAATCCGCATACGGCCTCGGCTATCGCCAGACGCCTGGGTATAGATTTCAGAGCCAATCTGCTGCCGGAAGATAAAGTGGAGGCGATCAACGAATTGAAGCGCCGGTACAGCGTGGCCATGGTCGGCGACGGTATCAACGACGCTCCGGCCCTGGCTCAGTCGGATGTGGGCATAGCCATGGGGGCGGCCGGGTCCGATATCGCCATCGAAGTGGCGGATATCGCCCTGATGGCCGATGATCTGACCAAGGTGGCCACCGCTATCGATCTCAGCCGGCGTTCACTGTCTCGAATCAGATATAATGTCATCTTTGCTTTGGCTTTCAACGCCGGGGCCATCTTACTGGCTGCCTTCGGCGCCATAGGATTGATTGCCGGCGCCATCCTGCATCAGTTCAGTTCGCTGGCGGTGATCCTCAATTCGGCGCTGCTGCTGGCGTATAAGGAGAGGTAGATTACATCAGTTTTGAAAGATTCCGCGCCAGGCTGCGAACAGCCTGGCGCGGATCTTCTTCACTGCACAAGCTCTCTTCCAGACACCTGTCCAACTGCATATCGATAAAGGAGAGACAGGCTTTACGGAAAGCGGCGCGGGTGGCGGCAAACTGGACCATGATCTCCTCGCAGCCCCGGTCCTCTTCTATCATGTGTTGCAGACCGCGCACCTGGCCCTCTATGCGGCGCAGTCTCGTCAGAAGCTTATCGCCGTGTTCCGTGCCGTTGCTTAGTTTATCATACGTCGACATGATACTCTTCAGCCTTACTGGGCAAGGTGGGGCTTTATCTTGGCCGTCAGGGCGTTCTTATCGACATAGCCTATTATCTGATCCACCTTTTCCCCGTTCTTGAAGATCAGCATCGTCGGGATACTTCTGATGCCGTAGCGGGAGGCCAGAACGCTCTCTTCGTCCACATTGACCTTGCCCACCTTGAGAGAGGCAGCGTTCTCGTTGGCCACTTCCTCGACAATAGGAGCCACCATGCGGCACGGGCCGCACCAGGCCGCCCAGAAATCCACCAGAACCGGCTTGTCGCTCTGCAATACCTCACTATCGAAATTGTCCGTTGTCAGATGCAGCACTTCCACTTTTGACTCCTCCTTCACAACATTATCCTTACCTTTATCTACAGATCTGTTCTTTGTTACTGCATAACCCATTCCTGCTGCCGCAATTACCAATATTACCAGCGCCGACGCAAATAAGGCAGAGGGTTTCAATCCTATCACCGGCTTTCCTTTTGATATACCCCCTGGGGGTATATCAAAAGTATATCTCATGCTCTCTCTGCTGTCAATATATATTAATATCGCTCATGGCAATGGACGGTCCGGCAGGGTTTTGGCAGTAAACGGCGAAATTCTAATACGGCAGGTGTTTGATGAAGAGAATAGGCGTTATATCCGATACTCATGTTCCCAGCCGGGCTAAAGCCGTGCCGGGCAAGGTATTCGAGGCCTTTCAAGGCGTCGATATGATATTCCATGCCGGTGACATCGTTTCTTTTGATGTTCTGCATGAGCTTGAACTGCTGGCTCCGGTTTACGCCGTAGCCGGAAATATGGATAATTGGGAAGTGCGTCTTGAGTTGCCGCCCAAGCGGACGATAATCGTGGAGGACGTTACCTTCGGCCTGACGCACGGGCATATGTTCAACGTGCGGTCAGAGCGCGCCGTAAGAGAGGCTATGGGCGATATCGACTGCCTGATATACGGCCATACCCATAAGGCTGATTTTGAGCGGATAGACGGCATCCGGATCTTCAACCCGGGTACCACCGTGGGCGGGGTAAACAGCTCGGTAGGGCTTATAACCGTAAACGGCACCGCTTTCGAGACGGAGTGGGTAGCACTCAAGAGAGATTGATATTTTAACGATACGGGGGATAGTGCAATGTGTATGATGGACAATGTGGTGGAAGCGGCCTATAGTCTGGCCGGAGAGCGTTATCATGAACTGGGTGTGGATACCGGCGCGGCGTTGAAGCGTCTGGCGGATATATCCATCTCTCTTCATTGCTGGCAGGGGGATGATGTAGGCGGCTTCGAGACACCGGACGCTTCTCTGTCCTGCGGCGGCATACAGGCCACCGGCAACCACCCCGGCAAGGCTCGCAACGTGGATGAATTGCGTCAGGATATGCTCAAGGCGCTCTCCCTTATCCCGGGCAGGCATCGCGTCAACCTGCACGCCATCTACGGCGAGTTCGGCGGGCGGCGTGTTGACCGGGATCAGGTGGATACGGAGCACTTTTCCGGCTGGGTGGATTGGGCTGCAGCCAACGGGCTGAAGCTGGATATGAACGGCACCTTTTTCTCTCATCCCATGGCGGAGACCGGCTATACCCTGAGCAGCAAGGATGCCGGTGTAAGGAGCTTCTGGATAGAGCATGCCGGGCGCTGTCGTCAGATAGCCGCTTTTATGGGCAGCAAACTGGGCTCGACCGCCATCCATAATCTGTGGGTGCCGGACGGCTCCAAGGATCTGCCGGCAGACAGATTCTCCCACAGAAGACTTCTGAAAGAATCTTTGGATACCATCTATGCGGTCAGGCACAGCGATAACGAGATGAAGGATGCTGTCGAGGGCAAGCTTTTCGGCATCGGCAGCGAGGCTTTCGTTGTCGGTTCGCACGAATTCTATATGGGCTATGCGCTGGCCAACGGCAAGCTCCCCTGCCTGGATGCCGGGCATTTCCATCCTACTGAAACAGTGGCCGACAAGATATCCGCTCTGCTGCAGTTCTGCCCGGAACTTCTGGTGCATGTCAGCCGTGGCGTGCGCTGGGACAGCGACCATGTCGTTATTCAGAGTGACGATCTTCTGGCCGCCATGCAGGAGATAGTGCGGGCGGATGCCCTGGAGCGGGTACATCTGGCCCTGGATTACTTCGATGCCAGCATCAACCGCATTGGAGCCTATGTCATCGGAATGCGGGCCACTCTCAAGGCTCTGCTGGCCGCTCTGCTGGAGCCGACCAGGCAACTGACAGCACTGGAAGAGAAGAACGACAACTTTGCCAGGCTGGCCCTCATGGATGAAATGCGGAATATGCCGCTGGGCGCGGTCTGGGATTATTACTGTCTGCAGGCCGGGGTGCCCATCGGCACAGACTGGCTGGAAGATGCCGGGAGATATGAGTCAGAGGTCTTGTCCGGCCGGGGTTAATATAACCTTAACATCGGGCCGGTACAATAGACTGAAGCTTTTTAGACTGAAGACTGAAGTAGAACGCTCAGGCTTAACTTGATAGCCTTAATTAAGGCTGAGAAGTAAGCCTGGATAGAATAAAGCTGGAGAAATCTACCAGAGCGTAATTACTTCAGTCTTCAGCCTTCAGCCTTCAGCCTTCAGCCTTGAGAGTAACAGAGGTAGAGAGACGTAATGTCTAAAAAAATTCTTGTCGTGGACGATGAGCCGTTTCTGGT
>JAQVUQ010000355.1 GCA_028699365.1 bacterium
ATCGCCCTTAATCATCTCAACCAATGGTGCCCGAATACCTGAAAGACAAATAGTATGCTGGAAAATGCGGCTGCATCCGGGTGCTTAACCGTTACCCGGATGCAGCCGCATTTTGTATTGCTGCCGTCCCTTCACCAAAGACGACCAGGCCATATTTCATAATCAGATATGCGAAAAAGTCTGATAACAGGGCGCAGCCCCGGATTTGTGCTTGACTCCGCGGCAATAATCAATATACTAGTATTTACGATAGTTTGACCATTGGGGAGTTGTTTCTATGTCCGACGGCGATAAACGCGTCTGCCGTTATCTCGACTTGGGGAGCATTAATTACGATGAGGCGTATCGTTGCCAGCGTAACCTGGTGGATGCCGTGGTATCGGGACGCTGTGATGAACACATTCTCTTTCTGGAGCACCCTCCGGTCCTGACTATCGGGCGCGGCGGCGGCCGTCACAACATTCTGGCCGGCGATGATCTGCTGCAGCGGGAAGGGATCGTCATCCGGGAGATCGACAGGGGCGGAGACGTCACTTATCACGGTCCCGGGCAACTGGTAGGTTATCCCATTCTGAACCTTAACCATCACGGAAAAGATATTCATCTTTATCTTCGCAATCTGGAAGAGGCGCTTATCCGAATGCTGGACGGTTTCGGCCTCAAGGGCGAGCGCAATCCCGGTCTGACCGGTGTCTGGGTGAGCGGTGCCAAGGTGGCGGCCATCGGCGTGGGTGTCAGGCGCTGGGTAACCTTTCACGGCTTTGCTCTCAATATCAATCCTGATATGAATCATTTCAAACTGATAAATCCCTGCGGCATCATCGATAAGCCGGTAACGGCCATGGTGGATCTGCTTGGAGATGTTGATCCGGCACTGATCAGGGAGCGCACTCTGCATGCCCTGGCCGAGGTCTTCAATCTGGATATTGTTCCGACCGATCCCGAGGAGGTATACGCTCTTGCCGCGCTTTCCTGAATGGCTCAAGGTAAAGGCTCCGCAGGGCGAGACGGTGGAGCGGGTCAAGGGGCTTATCGGCGACCTGCACCTGCATACCGTCTGCCAGGGTGCCTGCTGCCCTAATCAGGGAGAGTGCTTTGCCAGGGGCACGGCCACCTTCATGATCCTGGGTGATACCTGCACCAGGAACTGCCGTTTCTGTGCCGTGGGTCATGGGCAGGTATCGCCGATAGATCCGGGGGAACCGGCCAGGGTGGCCGAGGCGGCAGCCAGGCTGGGCCTGAAGCATGCGGTGGTGACCTCCGTTACCAGGGATGATCTGCCGGATGGAGGTGCCGGGCACTTTGCCGCCACAATAGCAGCTTTGCGCGAGCGCCTGCCTGGTATAGTAATCGAAGTGCTCATTCCGGATTTTGCCGGCAATACGGATGACCTCCGCACGGTGGTGGAGGCCGGGCCGGATATTCTGAATCACAACGTGGAAACCGTTCCCCGGCTCTATCCGGAGGTCCGGCCACAGGCCGTTTATACCAGGTCTCTCGATCTGCTGCGGCAGGCGACAGCCATGGCCGGCAAGGACAGGATGCTGACAAAATCGGGCCTGATGGTGGGTCTGGGAGAGCTTCGGGATGAGATCGTGGATGTAATGAAGGATCTGCGGCAGGTGGACTGCGATCTGCTGACCATAGGGCAGTACCTTTCTCCTTCATCCAAACACCATCGAGTTATCGAATTCGTTACCCCGGATACTTTTCGGGATTACGGCGAAGCGGGGCGAGGTCTGGGATTCAGAGGAGTAGCCTCGTTTCCGCTGGCGCGCAGCTCCTACAGAGCCGACATACTGAATGCGGAATGTCGAATGCGGATTGCGGAATGATTCTAGCGTGAACCGAAAGCTGAATAATACGAATACAGAATGATTGTGGGATAAACTGAATGCAGATGCAGAATTCAAAAGGCGGAACTACGGGCTTGAACTATTCCGCATTCCGAAATCCGCATTCCGCATTCGAATTGGGGGTGAGATAATGGCGATGGAAGTGGTAATACCCGAGTTGGGAGACGGAGTCGAAGAAGCTACGGTTGCCTTCTGGTTCAAGAAGGAGGGCGACAGCGTGGAGATCGGTGAGGAACTGGTGGAGATAGAGACCGATAAGGCGGCAATCAAGATAGAGGCTCCGATTTCCGGTATTCTGTTGGAGATACTGGCTGAAGAAGGGGCCAGCATACAGATTGGAGATTGCATAGGAACTATAGGAGAATAAATTCTATCTGCCGTAATCTGCATCAATTGGAATATTGTGCGGAATGTTGTTTGCGGGGCCGTGCGGGACACGGGCGCTGTCGGGCTTCATTCCGCTTTTTTTATGTAGATGGGTATATTCCCGGGCCGGCAGACAAAGAGGATATGAATATCGGCACGTAGAAAAGTTTAAGAGGATAGAGGTCAGGTGTTTACATTCAGCATTCTTGCAGAACGCTAAATGTCAACACCAGACCCCCGAAGCGCCTTGAACTTTGAACTGCGTTCGAAGAACGCATTGTAAGGAAGACCAAGGGTGAAACTTCACAGGGTTTTTTATATAGCAACCGCCGTAGTGGCGGCTGTTTCGATATACTTGTTCATCTCCTCCCGGGATCTTGTCAGGTCTTATGCACTGGATCTGGCCCAAAAGAGCTATCCGGGTATAAAGATAGGAGAGATCGGGCTGTCCCCTTTCGGCCTGGAAGCCGGCAACGTCAGTTGGAGCAATCCCGATAAGCCCGAAATCGGCTTCCGCATCAGTAAATTGCGTCTCAATTTCTCTCTCTCCGGGCTGGCGGCTTCCGTACATAACCGAAATCCTCTCAGGCTGGTCTCATCCGTCGAGATCGACAGGCCCGTGGTGCGGGCCGGGAGATCGGCGACGGGTGCCTGGATACTGCCGCTGCCTGCCAAACGTCCGCAAGGACGGGGGCAGAAACTTGTCTGTCGCTTTGATATCAGAAAAGGACGGGTGGAGCTGAAAGATGAGCATCTGCCTGTTGCGGAAGGGCACCCGCCTTCGCTCTCCGAGCTACGGCGCGGTCTACCCTCCATAGCTCGCAGAGCGAAGGTGGGCAAGCCTCGGAAGTTGATTTTGTCAGATGTGCGGATGTCGGGTCGAGTCAGGGGCGATCTGGTTGATTTCAAGCTTGATGCTGCTTCCAACAAGGCGGCCGGCATCTCTCTCTCGGGTTGGACGTCCACCGTCAAGCCTCTCTTTGCCGCCAGGTTGGAATTTTCCGGGGCTGATTCGCTTTTCTGGCATCCGTACATAATTTCCAAAGGCTTATCAGCCGAGCGCGGCAAGTTCGATCTGAAGATCGATATCAGCGGTACGCCGCAGAGTAAGGGCACCTATCTGGATTACGGCGGCACTGTCAGGCTGCAAGGAGTGGATGTTGCGCTGCCTGGCAGCGGGCAGAAATTCGGTAATGTAAACGGCGCTGTTTCATTTGGTAAAGACGGCATGAGCTTGCAGGGGGTTAAACTGCGTTATCGTGGCTTGCCTTTACAGGTGAGAGGCACGATACGTGATTACCGTAATCCAGTGCTCGACCTTGCCGTTACGGCCAGGGGGGCGGCATTATCCGATATAGCAGATCTCAAGCGCTTCACCGGCGGG
>JAQVUQ010000356.1 GCA_028699365.1 bacterium
ATAAGCTATCGGATAATCACGATAACCGGGCACCGTAAACGAATCGCAACGTATCACGAATTCATCGTCGGCGTCATAGCCTGGGAAGGCGGGAGCGAAAATATATACATGGTGTCCTTGTTTCCTGAGTTCGTTTTTATAGACCTCAATGGAGGTAACAACACCGTTGACTACGGGTTTGTAAGATTCGGTAAATATACCGATTCTCAACGACTTGCCCCCTTAAAACAGAGGCTACCGGCTCGAGTACGTGCCGGCAGCACCACGACTTCCCTATCCACTGCATGGTATTATAACATCTCATTCTGCCAAAGTGAAGGCAAATTTTCCGCCCGGTTGAATATCCAGTGTCCTGGCTCGTCCGGCATCAAGTTCTATGACGCTCCTGGCGGAGCGCCTCACGGACGTAGTTTTGCCGGGCTGAAGATCGTGTATGACGTCAATCACCGTGCCGTCCCCGGCAATGAAAACGACATCGATGGGAAAGCGCATAAAGAATGTATGGACCGCCTGGCAGGGAGATATATAGGCACCATCTATGCCCTTCATATCGTCCCGCCCGAGCAGTCCCCGCATCCTGGTAAACATGTTGGTGCAGCGAAGAAACTTCGTTCCAACGGATTTGCCCTCGTATGTCATTGAAATATAGCTCATTACTGCCCCATAATATTCGGTAATATGTCTTTAATTATCAGAACGGCCGGTCCCAGCAGCACGATGAATATTGCCGGAAAGATACAGAATATGAGAGGGAAAAGCATCTTTACCGGTAGTTTCATGGCTGCTTCCTCGGCACGCTGACGCCTCTTGATACGGAATTGCTGGGCCTGCACTCGCAGCACGTTTCCTATACTGATGCCTAACTCGTCCGCCTGTATTATAGCTGCCAAAAAAGTAGACAGATCATCGACGCCGGCTCTGGTGGCTATATCCCGCATAGCCTCCCGTCGGGGCTTGCCGATGCGTACTTCCTGAAGCGCTCGATTGAATTCATCGCTCAACGGACCTTTGCTCTTCTGGATTACTCTGTTTACGGCAGCATCAAACCCCAAGCCTGCCTCCATACCGACAACCATCAGATCCAGAAAATAGGGAAGCGTGTTCTGGATAAGCTTCTGCCTGGCCTTTATTGCCTGATTTATGTATGAATCAGGCAGCAGATAGCCGAGAGCAAAGAACACCATGGTGAACAGCATGGCAAGCTGGGATTTCAAGCCCACCAGATGACAGAACAATATTACACCCAACGGTAATGAAATAAGGGTTATGAACTTGATGGCCAGGAACTCCTCGGAATGAAGGTTGTGAGGATTGCCGGCCATAGTAAGCCGCTTCCGGATTCTGTCCTTCATATGCTGTGGCGTATATTTGACTATGACGTCCAGGAATCTCCGGGACACGGGACCGACAATACGATCAAAGAAAGGCTTTGCCAGTTCCATCTCTTCCAGGGTGGGTATATGAACTTCCTTGCGAACCTCTCTCAGGCGCTTTATAACACTGCGGGGCTGGCCCAGCATGGTGCTGAGAAAGAATATGAATGAGGAGACGGTAACGAATATGGCAACTGCAAATATCAGAGCACGCAGATCCATCACTTAAACCTCGATATCCACTAACTTTTTTATAACCATGTAACCGATGGTTTGCATTGTTACGCCCAGGCCTAACAACAGCCAACCCAATATGTTTGTGGTCAGCTTAGACATATATTCATGATTCAATAAATTTATCACAAAGAAGAGCGCTATCGGCAAGCTGCCTACAATATATCCGGATAAACGCCCCTGTGCCGTCAGGGTCTTCACCTCACCCTTTATCCTGATACGCTCTCTGATAGTGTCGGCGATATTTTCCAGTATCTCCGCCAGACTTCCGCCAATCTCACGCTGGATGATTACGGCCGTAACTACCAGGTCCATATCCTCGCTGCCTATTCTCTCCACAATATTCATCAGCGATTTCTCTACCGTATTCCCGAGGCTTATCTCCTGCAGAACCTTGGCACACTCTTCCGACATGGGTGGCAACGCTTCTCTGGCAACCATGTCAATAGACTGCATGAAGCTGTATCCTGATTTCAGGCAGTTGGAGATAAGAACAAGCGTGTCGGGTATTTGTTTGTTGAAATAATTGAGCCACTTGTGCTTTAAGTGTTTAAGATAAGAAAAAGGAAGCCTGAAGGCTATGCCGGCAAAGATGAAGGCGAAGATCACGTTCTTGGTGATCAACATCCCTGCGATGAAGGCAACCATAGTAAGCGCAATCCATATATAGACGAATTCCGACGCCTTCAGGGCCAAACGGGCTTGCGTCAGCTCCTTGGTTATGCTCTCGGTGATATTCTTCTCGGCAAGAATTTTTGACAGCCAGGGCAGGAGGTCAGCTCTCTGTTTCTTCTGCTTTCCGTCCTGGTCGTATGCCACTTCGTCCGTATACAAATCAGCAACCGGCATTTCCCCGGACAGATATCTCTTCAGCCTCATCTTGGAGGCACGGCGCTCGGGCAGCGACGTAACGTATTTGATGCCCAGCATGAGGACCATGCAGGCTGCAAAAGTTGCTGCCATAACGATTATGTATAAAACCGATAGCTGCATTATGCTCCTCCGCCGTCACTAAACATAGCAGGCGACAGCTTGATTCCGGCCTGCTCTATCCTGTCGTAGAAGGACGGGCGTATGCCGGTGGGACGAAAACGGCCGATAACCGTTCCGTTGGCGTCCACACCTTTCTGCTCGAACAGGAAAACATCCTGAAGGGTGATGATATCGCCTTCCATTCCCAGCACTTCGGTAATATAGAGAATCCGCCTGGTTCCGTCACGCAAACGCCCCTGCTGGATGATCAGATCCACGGCCGACGATATCTGCTCCCTTATCGCCCTTATGGGCAATTCCATACCGGCCATCATCACCATAGTCTCAAGTCTGGACAGTATATCCCTGGGAGTATTGGCATGGCCGGTGGTCAGCGAACCGTCGTGTCCGGTATTCATAGCCTGAAGCATGTCCAGAGCCTCGCCGCCGCGCACCTCGCCCACCACTATCCTGTCAGGTCTCATACGAAGGGCGTTTCGCACCAGGTCTCTGATGGTTACCTGTCCCTTCCCCTCTATGTTGGGAGGTCTCGATTCCAGAGAGACTACATGCTCCTGTCGCAGTTGCAACTCGGCGGCATCCTCAATGGTGACTATGCGCTCATCATTGGGGATCATGGACGACAAGACATTCAGAGTGGTAGTCTTTCCCGATCCGGTTCCACCGGAGACCACGATATTGAGACGAGCTTTTACACAGGCCTCGATAAAAACAGCCATCTCTCGTGTAAGGGAGCCGAAGTTTATCAGATCCGCAATGGTGAAGGGATCCTTGGAGAACTTCCTTATCGTCAAGCAAGGGCCTTTCAAAGCCATAGGCGGGATGATGGCGTTCACTCTGGACCCATCCGGCAGACGTGCATCCACCATCGGGCTGCTTTCGTCTATGCGCCTGCCCAGAGGAGCCACTATCTTCTCGATGATATGCATAAGATGATCGTTATCCTTGAAGCGCGCTCCGGCAGGTTTCAGTTTCCCCTTCTTCTCTACGTATATCTGATAGGCA
>JAQVUQ010000357.1 GCA_028699365.1 bacterium
AAGCCGTATAATTTCTCCGGCATAGAACGATATCGAACCTTTATGACTTTAGCCGGCGAATATGGGTTGCCGTTGGAGGGTTATACCATGCCCTTTTCCGATTTCCCCGGCCGGCTTGACGCTCCTGAATATACCGCAATACTTACCGACGGAATAGGGTCCACCAGACATACGCTTAATACATTGCTGCGCCGGGGCATAAGATGTCCGCAAGACGTCTCATTTGTCGGCTTTGACGATGTAGATCCCGACGATTGCCAGGCGCTGCCCCTCACCGTGATCCGGCAACGCCTGGACGAAGTGGGCCGGGCTGGACTAAAGCTTCTTCTGGACCGGGACCGTGACTGGCGCAAGACTAAAATCATGGTGGCGCCGGAGCTTATTGTCAGGGGATCCACCGGGAAATTCGCTCTATCCGATGGCGTATAGCTGTGTGGACTGAAGAAAAGTTTCCGGCAAGCCGGCTTTTCAGAGAATTGCATAGTTCACTTTGCAAAAATTTTGAAAAATTGTAAAGTCAACTATGCAATTTACCCTGCTATTCCGAAAATGCCCTTATTCTTAAACTGACAAAATTAACTATTGACAGGAGAGCGACAATGTAGTATTCTTTGTACAAGTTTAAACAAGTAAACAGAGCGGGCGTGAAAGTGAAAGGCCATGATCAGCAGAGCTAACAGGCGAAACAAGGGCCCCGAGCCCATATACAGGCACTTGCAGGAGAGCATCATTGCCAAGGTGCGCAAGGGCGATTTCAAACCGGACGATGCTCTGTCTTCCGAAAACGAGCTGGCTGAAGAGTACGGTATCAGCCGCGGCTCTGTCCGCACCGCCCTGAAAGAGCTGCAGGACAAAGGTGTCATCTATTCCGTAGCCGGTAAGGGGAGTTTTGTTAGCCGGCAGATATCCGATCAATCCGTCAGCAAACAGGACAGAATTGCGTTTATCGTCCCCAGTCTGGACGGCTCTGATTTGCAGATATATCGGGGAATCGAAGATACTCTGAACACGGAAGGCTTTATTCTGTCTATCTTCAATTCTCAGCGGAGCATCGAGCAGGAGAACAAGAATCTGAAGCTGTTGCTGGAAGGCAAAGAAAAGGGAGCCATTATCTTTCCCAACTGGGGTAGAACCAATGCCGAGGCCCTGTTTGAACTGAAGATGGCCGGGTATCCCTTTGTTCTGATCGATAGATACTTTAGGGAGCTGGAAACGGATTATGTAGTCACCGATAATAAAAAAGGTGGCTTCCTGGCCACGGAGCATCTGATAAAATTGGGGCATAAGAGGATAGGGATTGTCCTGGGCTTGAACTGCACAGCCATCGAGGATCGTTTTGAGGGCTATCGGGAAGCATTGGCGCAGCATGACATTGTTCACGATCCGGCCTTGGTGAGACGATTTCAGAGAGACGATGCCGAAGAGAACGAGCCGTCGGCAGAGACAGGATATAATGAGGCAGTGGATCTATTAAATGATAAACCTACAGCTATCTTTGCCACTAACGACTTCCTGGCACGTGGCACCATAAAAGCGATACAGGATGCTGGTATGAATATTCCCGGGGATATATCGGTCATCGGTTTTGATAATCAGGGTTTTGCCGAGCGCCTTAACCCTGCTCTGACTACAGTAGCACAGCCGTTCTATGAACTGGGGCAGAGAGCGACCCGGATGCTGCTGGTGAAGATCTCAAGTGATAATTCCAAGGAAGGATGTATAAAGAAGGTGTTATCGCCCGAATTGGTTTTCAGGAGAAGTTCGTGAAAGGCTGCAGAGGAAGAGTTTACAGTGGCGTAGAATTATCAAATTAGGAGGTAATGGAAATGTTTAGGGATTTGTCGGAACGGAAGCTGGGGAAGAAGGGCTTTACACTCATAGAACTACTAGTCGTAATAGCGATAATCGCCATATTAAGTGCCATATTGTTTCCGGTATTCAGTAAGGCACGAGATAAGGCCAGACAGACCACCTGCATGAATAACATGAAACAGATCGGATTAGCTCAGCAGATGTATGCGCAGGATTACGATGGAGAACTCCTGTTGTATTATGTTATATCCGCCGCCAGTCCGAGTGTCGTGATAAACTGGCATGACGCACTGTTTAATGGAAGCTACGCCAAATCCAAGAGTTTATTTGTTTGTCCCGCCCAGGCTCCGTATAAGTGGACGACAACCACTTATACGTATGCTATAAGAAGGGGATGTACTGCGGGCGCTACTACCTCAATATACGAGAAAAACCTGGGAGGCCTTAACAATATACTAAAGCTATGGGATATCGATCAGCCGTCGAAGTATCTCGTGTTGGCAGACAGTGTTTTTGGTCCGGGCCGGGCGGAGTACCCAAATCAAGCGCACGTTCTAAACCCTTCGCCGTCATCCTCAGCAGCTTACGGTATCCATATGCGTCATTCGGGGCTTGCCAATATACTGTTCGCTGATGGACATGTGCTGGCCTGCACCAAGGAAAAGATAAGTGATGCCACTGACGGATACATACAGGGAGTATATAAAGGCGACTATTCAATCTATTGAGTGAGATTAAGAATCTCAACAACCCGTGTTAATGATAGGTAGATACTGATGATATGGCTTCGAGGCCGTAGAAAGGTATAAGTAATATGAGAACAATCGGTGAAGCATTGTTTATTTTTCTGCTGCAAATGCTACTTGTGGTAGTAGTCCATGCCGCAGAGAAACCGTTGATTTACTGGCCGATGGACGAAGGTGCAGGGGAAGTTATTTGCGATACCGGCAGCAACGGCTTTGTCGGTGAACTGCATGATGTCACATGGGTAGAGGGCAGATACGGCAAGGCGGTGTATTTTAATGGCGAGGGGGCATATATCGATTGCGGCAACAGCCCACAGATGGATCTCAAGGACTGCTTCACCATTGATTTCTGGCTAAGGCCTGATAAACAAAGCGGCGGCAACAAACGAATAATAAGCAAGGGAGATAAGTCAACAGGCAATGCCAGAGGTTACCAGTATCTTATCTTTCAGGGGTCTGCCGGTACGGATACACAAAATATCCATCTATACATATCCAACGGCAAAAGTATAACGGAGTTGAGCGCTCCTCTGCAGCTTGGTATATGGCAGCATTTTGTCGCCGTTTGGGACGGTATTAACGTATCGCTTTTTATGAACGGCCGTTGCTTCGGCAGGAAACCGTTCACAGGCCCCTTAAACCTCAGTAATTCGGATATCAATCTATTAATGGGTTCTTTAAGGGGAAACGACGCCTTCTGGCGGGGAGCCCTGGATGAGGTCAAGTTATACGATAGCGCTATATCGGAAGTGTCGATTACCGAGGATAAAGTACGCTTATCAAGGGAGCAGATAATGCTCCTGGAAAAGACTGTATCCGGCATGGAAGCCGATATTAAAACCCTGCTGAAAAGAAAAAGCTCCTACAGTCTCTATCCGAGAATATATGAATACGTTATGAATATGAAGAGAAAATTGGAAGTTGTTAAAGAGAGCAATGGACAGATTAATCTGGCAGAGGCCGGTGAGTGGGAAAAGGAGATACCGGCAGAGTGGGCATCTCTGAAAAAGATGGTTTCTTATATGGCGAAAAACAAATC
>JAQVUQ010000358.1 GCA_028699365.1 bacterium
GCCGCCCCGGCCGCGCAGCCCGGCTTTGGAAACAATTTCGATGATCTCCTCCGGGGTGCTGCGGCGCACCGCCTTGTAGAGGGAGAGATAGCCGTTGCGGGCTATATATTCATCGATGTTGCGCGGATCTATACGCCCCATGTTGGAGAGCACGCGGCGCTCCTGAACCTTGTAAAACGGTATATCGGCCTCGATGGAGCATTCCTTAGAGTACAGCAGACGCTCCACCAGCTTGCCGCCGGCAATGTGCTCTTCTACTATTTCCGCTACGTCCCTGGCCTGCACCCGACAGTAAAAGGCCTCCAGCGGCTTTATCTGCACCACCGGCCCCATTTCGCAGAGGCCCTGACAGCCGGTTTCCACTATCTCCACCGTTTCCAGGAGATTGCGGCGGCTCAATTCCTCCTCGAAGAGGCGTCTCAAGCCGGCAGCTCCCCCGGCATCACAGGTCAGTCCCTTGCAGAGAAATATATGTGCCTTATACCTGTCGGCGTCGCGGCGCAGCAGATTGCGCAGTTCGCCGCGGTAAGCGGCACATTGCTCGTCGTCGTGGCAGGGCTTGTTCTCCAGCTTGCAGATCAGGAATTCGGGGCAGGGCGTGCCTTCGGTATTCCGGCATTTATCGCAGCACCGGTCGAGAAAAGTTCCGGCTTCAGCTCCGGTGCCGGCTCTCTCTTCATCCAAGACGGCGGCCGGCTCGGCTTCACCCTCCAGCAGGGGCTCTATAAGCTCTCTGATCTTAGCCGGGGTCATATGTCCGTATACTTTGCCGTCCAGCACAAGCGCCGGCGCAATACCACAGGCGCCTACGCAGTTGACCTGCACCAGAGTGACACGCCCGTCGTCGGTGGTCTCCCCCGGCCTGATCCCCAGAACGGAGACGAGTTCGTCGATGATTCTGCCTGCCCCTTTGACATGACAGGCTGTGCCGTTGCAGACCTCCACCACGTGAAGCCCGCGCGGCTCACGACGGAATTGTGCATAGAAAGTGACCACACCGTATATCCTGGCCATGGGTATACGCATGACCTCGGATATCAGCTCCATGGCCTCCTCGGGCAGATAGCCGTATATATCCTGGGCCTTCTGCAGCACGGCGATCAGGCGATGCGAACCGAGGTCCGGCCAGGCGGACAGCACGTCTCTCAGAGGCTGCAGATCTATCAATTGCTTTCGCCCCTCCACAGACCGTGCAGATTACAGTATTCCCTGACGATCACCTTGCCGGAATCCAGAGAGAATTCCGCTTCCGGCGTCTCTCCCGGCTGAAGGAATTTCCGGTATGTCCTGTCACCGTCCACCAGCTCCACCCATTCTATGTAATGTTTCTCTTCCATGGGATGAGGGATCTCGCCTACTTTAACTTTATATCCGCCGACAATACGCTCCACCACCGGAACATGCTTCTCCCTGGCGGCATCGACTGTATTCTCGTTGAACAGCTTCATCGGCTGCCCGCAACAGACCATCTGGCCGGCACCGGCATGCAGCATCTCTACGATATTGCCGCAAACTTCGCACTTATAAACTTCCAGTCGCTCGGTCATGGCTCGTTACCTCCCTACCAGTTCTCGCCCAGTATTTCGAAATGTGCCTGCGGGTGAGCGCATGCAGGGCAGACTTCCGGAGCCTCGACGCCTTCATGCAGATAGCCACAGTTACGGCAACGCCAGGTTGCGGCAACATCCTTTTTGAAAACTTTACCGGATAAGATGTTGCCCATCAAATCCAGGTAACGCTTCTCATGCTGCTTCTCGGCTACGGCTATGGCTTCGAATATCCCGGCTATATTCTCCAATCCCTCCTGCCTGGCTACGGCGGCAAAAGACGGATACATATCGGTCCACTCATAATTCTCACCGCCTGCAGCTTCCTCCAGGTTCTCTGTGGTAGTGCCGATCACTCCGGCAGGGAAATCAGCCTGTATCCGGACATTTCCGCCCTCCAGCAACTTGAACAGCCTCTTGGCATGCTCCTTCTCCTGGTTAGCCGTCTCTTCAAAGATATCGGCTATCTGGACATATCCGTCTTTCCTGGCCTGAGCGGCAAAATAGGTGTATCTGTTCCTGGCCTGAGATTCCCCTGCAAATGCCGTTACAATATTGATCTCCGTCTGTGTTCCCTTTAAGCTCATCTTTAGTTCCTCCTTCATATATTAGCTTTTTAGCTTTTTAGCTCGTTAGCTTTTTAGTAACATTCGGGTAAGGTATTCAGTCCTTACTTCCTTCGTTCTACTAAACCGCTAACCTGCTAAACAGCTATATTGCTAGTGGGTCACGCCGGCAATCGGGGCAAAGGCCGGTATATTCCATCCTGTATCCGGTTACCTTATACCCGCCGGGATCATCGAAATCCGCTTTTATGTACAGTTCCGTATCCGTCTGCAAATCTCCTACCCTGCCGCAGGCAAGGCACCGGACGTGATGGTGCGGAGCCGGGTTGCCGTCGAATCGCTTCTGCCGGCCGCACGTCTCAAGCTTCTGTATAAGCCCCGATCCGGACATAGCCTCCAGATCGCGATAGACGGTGCCCAGGCTTATGCTCGGCAAATGCACTCTTACCATGCCGTAAACTTCGTCCGCCGTAGGATGCGAGGTCACCTTACCCAGTTCCTCAAGGATAATCCTTCGCTGTTGCGTCATACGCTTTACTTCAGGTCGAGACAAGTAGCTATCCTCTCAATAGTAATGATTACTGTTACTATTTAATCACACCAACTACTCCTTGTCAAGCAATTTAAAGAAATCTTTTCCGGTACTCGCCTGGCTGCAAGTTTGTGAATCGTCTGAAGACGGTGGAAAAGTACTGAGATGAAGAAAAGCCCAGCGAATGAGCAATGCAGGTAATCGATTCGTTGCTATCCGTGAGCATCTTACCGGCCAGATCTATCTTGCGACGCAGAATATACTCGGCCGGGGGAATGCCTACAACCTGCTTGAACTTGGCTTTGAAACGGGAAACGGATAGATCGGCGACGGATGCCAGTTCATTTATGGAGATCAGCCGGTCTCTGCTTTCCTCGATATAGTTCAGAATATTTTTCACATCATCAGGACGACAGGCCTCCGCAGGAACAGCGGCACAGCGCAACACCTCCAGCAAAAACTCCGCTACCTTTGTCGAGACTATCAAAGGCGCAAGCGATCCCGGTGAGCCTGCCGCGCCGTAGCTGTCAGGTGAAGACGAGTCGATAGCGGCTGCAATTATCTCTTCCAGTAAGTCATGCAGAACCCGGGTGCCTCGGAAATAACGCTTGTCCAGATGATGCAGCCCATCTATCAGCGGCCTTACCCGGTCTGCCGAAAAAGCCAGAAACGGCTCATCAGCCTTCGGCATACAAATCAACATCCAATAGAGAATTCCCCTGTCCTCCGGAAATCCACCACTGCTGTGCTCTTCATCAGGGAAAGTAAGAAAAACGTCGCTACCCGTCATTACGTATCTGCGCCCGTCCACTTCATAAACCTGCATTCCCCTATCCAGAAAGCAGATTTCCATGCATCCCTGGTGCCGGTGTATCTGCAAAGGCGGATGCGCCCGGCAGTATCTGTAGCGCCCCAACGAGAGCTGTCCTGCAAAACCCAGAGTGGA
>JAQVUQ010000021.1 GCA_028699365.1 bacterium
TGATATCGGTGGGGTCCACCATGGCCACCACCAGTTTGCCGTTCTGACAGCCTACCGGGAAGATGTTGCATCTTCTGGCTGTGTCCATGGGGATATTCTGGATGATGTCGGGATCTATGGGAATATCTGCTATGCGCAGAAAGGCTACGCCCATCTGCCGGCCTCTGGCTTCGATCATCTCGTCCTGGGTGATGAAGCCCATCTCCACCAGGATGTCTTCCACGGGTCTTTTGCTCTTCTCGGCCACGCGGCGGCACTCGTTCAAGCCGCTCTGGTTGATTTTGCCGGTCTTGAGCAGGATATCCGATATGCTCTCTCTGGTTTGCTGGGCTACGGCCATTTCCACACCTCTATCTCCAAAATAGCACACTGCGGAAGCAGTTGCTGGTTGCAGGTTATTTGTCCGCCGTTAATGCGACCTTATTTAGCGCTTGCTCGTACGGTTCAATTTGTTTTTCTCCAACCCTTTTCCTTTTACCTGCATGCTCCGAAAACTCACCTCGGTGAAATGCTATGTTTTTGCCGGAAATGGTGTACTGCGGCTGAAATTTATTATTCCGTCAAAGGATAAACCCGAATTTTTCGTATAATTTCCTTATGCCTCCTGCCAGTTTCAGATAAGACCTGCTTATGGGAACCTCTGTTTTGCCGGGATCACTCATCCTGATCTTATAGGATTGCTTCCCGGCGGAGAATATCTCCCTCACGCGCATGTAATTGACCAGATAGCTCTTATGCACCTGAACAAACGAACGATCCACCAGTTGCTCAACCATATCCTTCATGCCGCACATAACCCGAAGGGACTCGCCGTTTTCCAGCTTCATGAAGAGTTTCTCATGCTCGGTGTAAAAAAACAGAATATCCCTGACATGAAACGGTTTAGTAATACCTTTGATTTTTACAGGCAGATAATCATTTGGGGCATTGTATTTCTCTCTGATTTCCTTGAAACCGAGTTTATCGGCATTTTTGCGATAATATTTCACTTCCTTCTTTGTATCTATATTACTCCTCAAGCGATCAACCACACTGAATATCTCATCGGGCTGGTACGGTTTAACGATATAGCCCGAAGCACCTACTCTATGGCTGTGCAGGGCATACTCTTCATGCGCCGTTACAAAGACCACAAGCGGCGGATCACTCTCCAGCATCAACCGCTCGGCCGTATCCATGCCACCCAGGTACGGCATCTCAATATCCAGGAAGACCATGTCCGGCTGCAGTTCCCGGACTTTTTCCAGAGCTTCGTATCCATCATAGCACTGGCCTGCCACATCGATATCACACCGTTCCTCCAGTATCAGCTTCAGCAGATTCACTGATTTCTTCTCATCATCTACAATCAAACATCTTATTTTCATTTACACCACCCTGTATGTTTTATGCTTCCGTTCCATACCGGGTCGAGGCCCCGGCCGTGCGTAACCGCCGCAGCCATCATACGGCAATTACGCACGGCGGGAGCCTCAACCCCTGAATCATTTACTTCCGCAGCAGTTTGGGCAACATTCTTTCGGCTATTGTTGCTGCGGCCTGCTGCAGGGCTGCCTTACCGGCTATCTGCTCGGTCAGGTCCACCACCACCGCCGTCTGGCGGTCCACTGCTATAACGTTGCCGCTCAGGCGATCCACTGCCTTGACTTCCAGGCGGGCCTTGACACTGACCAGATTACCCCGGCGCATGGCAAATTCACTGAAGCCCTCTCCCTGGATGAGGATATCGGCTTTGGCGGCATCACCGCTCTTTTTATCCTGAACCGTGAATCCCGTTCCCCGACAGAAGAGGGTGAGTTCGGTTTCAGCGGCGGGATCGATGGTGAATTCTCCCACATGGTGCTCCGTAACATGTATATGGACCTTGGGGCGGGCGGCTGTGCCCAGTTTCTCGCTCAGTGCGGCTATGCGATCCTCTGTCCTGACCTCTTTGGCCACCAGTTCGTCCGTGCCCCTGGCTATGAGGGCGGAGATCTTCTCCGCCAGCTTCTCGGTCAGCATTCCAAGATCGTCGCCGGCATTGCCTTTTATCGATTCTCCCAGAACACGGCTGGTCTCGGTGCCGATAATCTTGGCCATCAGGTAAACGGATTTTCCCGTATCCACCACCGAGCCGGTTATCAGTATCCTGGCCCCGGTTAGTTGGCCCACCTGGGTGGCCTGACTGGAATTCACCATGCCGGAGAGATTTATCTCATGCTCTTCCAGCACCTTCTGCATATCGGCTCTGTCCACCAGGACCAGATCGGGGTTGGTGGACAGAAAGGCAAAGAGTATGTCGCTGATCTGTGTGCCGCGATCCTTGACTCCCGCGTTACGCTCCTGAAAGGGCAACACGGCCGTAGGATAGATATTCACCGTCTTGACGGCTGCTTTGCCGGCGGCAACGGCCGCCGGTATCCCCTTCTCTGCCGCCATGCAGGGTGCAACTATGCTTATCAACAGAATTGCCAGGGCCAAACTTAAGTTTTTCATATCCTCTACCTCCGTTTGATTCAATTGTCGGCTATCGCCGTTTTGCTTCCCATATGCTCTATTATACCGGCCAGGAGAAAGGGTGCATTGGGCCCGTCTCTCCATTTATCTATGATGCGAAAGCAGCAGATTACAAACCGCCCCCTGGGATACGTCATATCCAGCCAGGACCAGCCTGACGTCCCGGGAACTATCACTCCGGCACCTGCACCGCCGTCTCCTGCTATCGTGAGACTGCGTTCCATGATGCTTCCGTCCGGCGGCCAGACATCCGCATCCAGCCGTTTATCCATCTCGGTGATTATATCGGCATGCCTGAAGCCCATCACCCTGGGGTCCGCCCCGGTGCCGCCGCTGCCGGGCAGGCTGAACATCCCTTCCAAAGGGGCCAGGCAGAGCACCCGCAACCCGTTTTGAGCCGCCTCCTGAAGTCTCTTTGCCGGCATCCGCTTATCGCTCAGAACCGCGCCTTCTCCCACTATCAGCAAGCCCTCGTCAAGCCGGGACACGGCTTCGGCATCCTTGAGCTGTTCAAAGGGGATGCCTGCCTCCTGCAGAACCGCCGCCGTCCTTCCTTCAGGGTCCAGAAGACGTATATGCAGGCTCTGCAAAAAGTCCGTTCTGCCGTCAAACGGGTTTTCCGGGAAGGCTCTCAGGTGCTTGCGGATTACGGTTGCCGGCGTTCCGCTGTCCACGGCCAGGGCGGATACCTCTATAGTTCCCGCCATCACCACCCCGCTCTTGACCGGCGGCATCATAAACCTCACTTCAAAGCGCCTGTTCTTTCCACCGCCAGGGGACAACTCCATCTCACCCCGCCGGGCAACCCTGTTATTGAACGACAGCTTCCAGCAGGTCAGAATCCGTCGGTCGGTCTCTCCCTCCACCCGGAAATGAAGCACAGCTTCACGCCCGCCGTAAAACGCTCCCCAGCCTTCCTCGGCAATGACGGCCAGATCCTCTCCGGCAGATGCACCGGAAGATAATGCACCAGTCAACAGCGTTACCAGAATCAGACACAGAAATGCTGGACAAGAAAGCCAATAACTTACAAACGGCCCCCAACCCTCTGTGCCTCTGTGCTTGCCGCGCCGAAGCTCACAGAGCGAAGGCGGGTGCCTCTGTGCCTCTGTGCCTTCGTTATACAGGCATCTGTCCAAGCTTCCTCGCCTCCTCTTCCGCCGGGCAGGGGGTAACGGTTATTTTCCGTCTGAGACACTCGCTACGCAGAAGGTTGCACCAACTGCAGTCGGTCACGGCGTCCAGGCGGCACCTGTCCTGTGCCAGATTAACGATACGCGCCCTGGCGTTGTCCAGGATTATATCCAGATTTTGCAAATCCCCTTTTAACATGATTCTGCAACTCATTGCTGTGTCTCAACCCTTCCATCTTGTGCTGAATATCTATTTCACCAGCAGAGCGCATCCCTGCATGAGACTGCCTATCTCCATTGTTCTCAACCTTTCGCCGGTCTCGGCCTCTATAACCGTTATGGTCTTGGGTATTCTGCTGAGATCCTGGATAACACCCGATATGCCTGCACTCTGCCGTGCTCCCTTATCCGCTGTTCCGTCACCGGGGGTGCCCACAAGATAGAGCTTCTCGCCATCGTGACTGAGCACCATGGCGGAGAAGAAGCGGAAATCTCCAAGATGACGCGCTATGCGCTTTTTCTTGAGATCATAGATTATGAGCTCATAGGCATCGCTCTTGTTATCCAGGCTCTGCGTATTGCTCACTTTGTCCCTGGCATGTGCCTGTACCGGCCGTGTCCTTGCGCCATAAGCGTATAACCTGGTGCCGTCTCCGTTGATCGCAAGGGCATGGACTGAGGTAAACTCTCCCAGAGGGTACTTACTGAATGCATTGGTGGCGGTGTCCACTTCCCACAGGCAAGCGCTCTCCGCAGGATCGGATTTTCTCTGTCCCGTCTGCTGAGACTCCGTTATCAGATACAACCGCCTGCCGTCCGGGGTTACGGATAAGGTTCGGGCCGTACCGGAATCCAGCGGTATGGTATCCTCAAGACGCTCCTCGGGCAGATTCACTACGGATATCGACTTACTGGCCCAATCCACCGTATACAGCTTTTGGCCGTTAGGCGTCATCACACTGTCCAGCGGGTTGAGCCCTATATTGACGGTGCGGGTCACGCGATGCCGTACGAGATCCACAAACAATACCCTGCCGCGTTCTGCATTACGCCTTCCGGGAGCAGCCGCCGTCACCACAAAGGCTCTGCGGCCGTCGGGATGGATATGCACATTGGCCAGCGGCGATATGTCCATATATATGTGTCCTTCAACCTGCCGGTTCTCCAGATCCACCACCATTAGTTGAGACGATTGGCGGTTTCCGGCGGATCTGGGGTCTACGGATATGAGTGCGGATGAGGATGTAACATAAGCTTTGTCTCCCTGCGGGGAAAAGGCTATCCGGTAACCCGGCCGGCCCAGCGGTATCCATTCGCTCACCGTATCCATCTGCGTATCCACTATGGATATGTCCTCCGACAGCGCGTTGATCACATAGAGATCGGCGCTGCCGGCAGCCATGGCCGCATGGGTGATACAAGCACAAAGGCACAAAGGCACAAAGGCAATAAACAGGTTTGCTGCTCTTTTTGTCATTTATCTCACATCCCAAGAAATTATTCCGTCTCTGTCCAGTATTCCACCAGGAGCCGGTCGGGGCTCTTGGTTGCCGCTTTTGCGATTACAGATACGGGCTCAATCGGTGGAGCGACTTCCGTCAGAGCGGCTATTACCCTTGCCTCCGCATTGGCGGTATCATACGATAACGTCTCTTCTTTCACGGTCGCATTCATCCCGGCAGCCGTCCCGGCGATCTTCAACTCCGGTTCTTTCAGCCTATGCTTCCTGTTCATACGTCGGCGGACCGTTCTCTTTTCCACTGCGGGCCGGGAGACGACCGCTGCAGAACACGATTGCCCTGGCAATGTCCGCTTGCCGGCAGACTTCCCGTTATGGCCGGGCACGGAGGCACTTTGAACGGGAGGCTGATAGATGTGCGGGCTGTTATCGCGAGATAACCGCTGGCCGCACCACAATCCCATGGCCAGCACTGTAACGGCGGCAGCGGCAGCCAGAGTGCGAAGGGCTCCCCGCTGCAGGATAGATACGGTACGTTCGCGTCGCTGCCTGGCCGTCAGGCCGCGCAACAGTTTCGATCTCATGGCCGCAGCTTCAGCCGGTGGAGTTTGCGGCACAGCCCATTCGGACAGCAAGCGCCGCATCCTCTCTGCCTCATACAATTCACGCCGGCATGAGGCACAGGCGTCCGTATGCGATATTACCTCTCCGGCAAGGCAGGCAGACAGCTCTTCATCAACAAAAACAGGAATAAGTTCTCTTATCTCCAAACAATCCAAGCTGTCCTCACCTCCTTATCTACATATAATACGTTTGAGCATGGCCCAACGTTACAAGATACTCTCTTCGGTTTTCAGCAAAGGCTTAAGCAGTTTCTTCAGCGTCCCTCTGGCTCTGTGCGCCCGCACCCTTACTACTTGCTCCGACATGTTGACGACGGAAGCTATCTCGCGGTAGCTCAGTCCCTGATACTCCCGCAGGATAATTATGGTCTTCAGGTCGTCCGGCAGAGCGTTGATCGCACTCTTGACAAGGATGGATATCTCCTGTTTGTTCATGTTGTCCTGCATGGAATCATCAATTAACAGAGTATCATCGGCCATCATTTGATCCTGAAGCAAATCGTAATGCCTGGCCCGCCTCTGGCGGTCTATAGTCAGGTTGCGGGCAACGGCATACAGCCAGGACGAAAATTTCGTGCCCGGTTTATAGGTATGACGCTTATCGTAAACGCGAAGAAAAACGTCCGGCAGTATATCTTCCGCCTGGGACACATTATTGGTCAGGCGATAGAGAAAGCCGAAAAGCGGCACCCGGTAGCGTTCAAAAATCACACCGAGCGCTTCAACGTCTCCCGCAACAACCTTTTCCATTATTCTCTCATCAGACACATCAACACCTGCCTGAGAGTAATACGAATGGATAAGGGGTTTCGTTACAGGTCATTACAGGAGCAATCGCAATATGTATATTCAGCAAACATGTCAATCTTCTACACGTACAATCCTTCGTCGGCATTAGCAAGGTTGAACGACCGCCGGCATGCACATCAGGCAAGCAAGCCTGTAAATATTTTAGCATTCATAAACTGTCATATGCAAACTTTATTGAGAAAAAGTTAAAAGTTCAGCCGCAGCAGGCTGAAAAGTCAAGGCGGTAACCTCAGTCCTGGCTCCTGACAAGAAAGAACGAGAGGCGTTCCATCTCTGCGGCCAGATCGACGTTGATCAGTTGGATACCTTCCGGAGGAGTAAGTCTGACGGGTGCAAAGTTGAGTACGGCCTTGATGCCGGCGGCGGCAGCCAGAGCCAGCGTCTCGCGGGCGGCCCTGGCAGGTACGGCCAGAATAGCCATCTGAATATCCTTCTCGGCGGCAGATTCCGCCAGCAGGGAGAGATCTTCTATAACTATACCTTCCCACTGTTTGCCGATCTTGGTGATGTCGTTATCGAAAGCGGCCATTATATTGAAGCCGCGCTCACGGAACCCCTGATAGGCCAGCAGAGCGGAGCCGAGATGGCCTATGCCCACCAGAGCAACCTTCCAATCCTGGTCGATGCCCAGGATATGTCCTATACGCTGCCTCAGTTCCGCCACGATATAGCCTCTGCCGGGCGTGCCGAACTGTCCGAAGTAAGTAAGATCACGGCGTATCTGCGCCGCCGTATAGCCGGTGAGCTCGGATATCTCCTCGGAGGAAATCACCCATTCGTCGGGCAGCGAAGACAAGGCCCTGTGATAAACGGACAGCCTCGACACTGTCAGCGATGGGACTTTACGGAAAGGCATATATTACCTCGTTCACAAGAAGTGGGAAACAAGAGTCGGAACTCAGCTATTGACAACTGCATTCCGGCTTTCCCTGCCTGTATTATACCTGTGAACGGATGATCAGGCAATATAAGAGAGCGAGACGGCCCTTGTCCTTAAACGAATGCCTGCGCCGTGCTATACTAACGGCAGGTGATGAGTGTGTTGAAATATAATGTTCTTGCCTTGTTTATCCTGCTGGGTGCATCGCTGCCTTCCGCTGCCGCGGCTGAACGGTATCGCTTCATACCGGCCGCGCCGCAGCAGGTGGAACTGACGTCTCCCGTTCCCCTGGCGGAACCGGTATACAGAGTCGTCCCGCCTGCCTTACGGGCACGCGTCGCCGGTATCCTGGGATTGGAATCGCCTTTCAAAGGTAGCGATGTCCCCGGGAATAATCGCAAGAGTATCCAAACAACCGAGGTCTTCGTAGGCCTGTCCGATAAGATAGGCAAGGTCGCCGGTCTGGATCTCAAAGGGATGTCCAGACTCGGCCCGGAAGCCTGTGTCGTAACTTTCCTCGACGGCAATCCCTCGCGCCTGGTCGTGGCGGCCAATTCCGATTACGGTTTATCCGTCGCCCTGCAGAGACTGGACGAATACGTCGACGATAACGGTATCGGCCGCACCATACGCATCTCCCGGCTGCTGGATTACCCGTCCTTCCCCATACGCGGCGTAATAGAGGGCTTTTACGGTCGCCCCTGGAGCGAGCGTGAGAGGCTTGATATGCTGCGCTTCATGGGGCAGACCCGTTTGAACTACTACTTCTGGGCCCCCAAAGCCGTGCCGTCTCACAGGGACGAATGGCGCCGCCCTCATTCCAGCGAGGAAATGGATTCCTTCCGGATACTGCTGGCCGAATCCCAGTCACAGGGGATCCATTTTGTTTACGGCATCGCACCCGGAAAATCCATTCGCTACGGCAGCCGTGAAGATTACAATGCCCTGCTGGCCAAGGTGGAGTCAATCCTGGAGCTGGGCATTACCGATATCGCTCTGCTGATGGACGATATCAGCCAGGATCTCAAGAACGAAGACGACAAGAAGCTCTTCCGGTCGCTGGGAGAGGCGCAGGTTGCCTTGACCGGGCGCCTCAGTTCGGATCTGAAAAGGATGAATTCGCAGGCCAGGCTCTTCTTCTGTCCCACCAAGTACTTTGGGGAAGAACCGGAAAAATCGGATTATCTTAGAACCATCGGCAAAGGTCTTCCGGCGAATGTGGATATCTTCTGGACAGGCGTCAGGGTCTACTCTCCGTCCATTACCCAGGCGGATGCCGTCAGGATAGGCAACGTCCTGGAGAGAAAGCCGCTTTACTGGGACAATTTTCCCGTCAACGACTATATAACCTCCCGCCTGCATCTGGGGCCTCTGTTCAGACGGCAAGGCGGGTTGGAGCACAGCACCAGAGGTCTGGTAATGAACGCCATGAACCAGCCGGAGGCCTCAAAGATAGCGCTCTATACCGCTGCTTCCTACCTCTGGAACAGCAAGGGTTACAGCGCCGATCAAGCCTGGCAAACGGCTCTGGAAGAGATAGGCGGCACTGAAGCGCTGCCTTTCCTGGAAGAGATAGCCGTCAGGTTATCCGGATCGGCTCACTGGCCCGAGGGCTACAGCCGTGATCTCTCCGCCAGGCTGGATCGTCTGCGGACCGATCACAGCGCCGGCAATGCCGAGCAGGCGATATTCGAGACCGATGCCTGGCTGGCTCACCTGCTGCGCGCCTCCGCCAAATTACGACAGAACATCGATAACCGTCAGCTTTTGGAGGAACTCACGCCTCTTCTTGACCGGCTGGATAATACTGCCCGCCTTTGCCGGCAAGCGCTGCCGTTCTATCTGCCCGGAGGCAAGGAGAACCGTAAACCGGCTGCAGCGGCGCAATTAAAAACGGATCTGGACAGCGCACCGGGCACAGGCAGCCTGCTGACCTGCCCGGATATCAAGACCATGGAGGCTTTCATCAAGGAGACAGCCGCCAGGTTTGCTAACCCGTAAAGCGGAAGCGCAGCAGCGTGGCCACGGCCACCAGGCCGTCCGTCCAACTCAGCTTCTTGCCCTCTTCTCTGCTCCGGGGATAATAGGCTATGGGGACCTCTGTTATGCGGTGGCCGGCTTTCAACAGCTTGGCTGTTATCTCCGGACAGATTTCAAAACCGTCGCTGTAAAGGGGGATGGAATCTATAACCTCCCGGCGGAATACCTTGTAAGCCGTGGCCTCATCCGTAAGACTGGCTCTGTAGAGCAGGTTGGTCACGGCCGTCAAAGCCTTATTGGCCAGCAGGTTGGCCAGCGGAACCCGATTGCGCCGGCTCAGGAAACGTGAACCGTAAACTACTTCGGTATGCCCGCTGACGATAGGTTCAATCAGAGACGGGTAATCGTCGGGATCAAGCTCCAGATCAGCATCCTGAAAGATAACGATATCGCCGTTCGCTTCAGGCAGCCCTCGTCTCAAGGCAGCCCCTTTGCCGCGGTTTACCGGCTGCTCCAGCAGGCGTATCTCCCTTCTGCCGGCCAGGGCTCTGAGCGTCTCCCCGGTGCCGTCGGTGGAACCGTCGTCGACGACGATGATCTCTTTTTGCAGCGGCTGCCGCCTGATGCGGTCGATGACCTCCACGATATACCCCTGTTCGTTAAAGACCGGGATGATGACCGAGAGCAGCATCGCTTCTTCCTCCTTGCTGCAGCTTGAACACAGCCGCAATCACCTCTCCATCGGCAGTGGTATCCAGATACGCCTGCTCAAGATAACCGGCCTGGCGCATAGTCCGATAGAGACCGTTCCTGAGAGGGCCGCAGGCTTCGGGACGGCTGATGACAACCCATTTGATTCTGTTCCTGACAAGGTAATCCCGGCTGATCTGCGGCAGCGGATGCTCTATATCCCACCAGCTCAAGACGGCAAAGCGTCTATAGGGACGATTAAGGAGGCAGGCGGTCTGTCTGGGATTGAAGCTCAGCAGCCCCTCCTCCGGTCCTGCGTTGCGCCGCAGCCATAGAGCGGTTCTCTCCATCCCCTGAAGTGTGCCGTAGTTGCTGATCAAGCGCTCCTGCCTGCCGGCATCGCGGTAAAGCACGATGAAGGAGTTAGCCATAAAGGCCAGCACCACTACCGCTGCCAGCGAGCTTCGCAAAGCGATGTTTCTGCTGATCGATCTCAGCAGTATGTAGAATACCAGCAAGGCCGCCAGGCCCAGGGAGAGCAGGGATTCCAGACGTCCCTGTATGGGCCAGGACCAGAGGCTGAAGGGAATGGCCAGAAGTGCATACGGAATTACCAGGCTGCGCCTGCCTGTCTGAAAGAAGGCGGCAGCCACCATCAGTGTCAGAGAAGGTAACGCCGGAAAGATAAGCCTGGAGCCGTACTGATGTCCCATCAAGCTGATGTAGATCACCAGACAGGAAGCCAGGACCGTATGAAAGAGGTAGATGCCTCTGGCGGAACTGCGATCGGCCAGGGATCCGGCCAGGCTCTTCAGCTTGCCGGTAAAGGGCAGCATAAAGGCCATCAGGATGTAAGACCAGGGGAAATCACGCTGATTCAGATTCTGAACGTACAGCTTCCGCAGATCGGGTGCCCCTATTCCAAGGTAAGAGCGCCGCTGGGCAAGCAGTGCGGGTGAAAGCATCTGTTCCAGGTAACCCGCCCTGGGCCATCCGGCCATATTAAGCTGCCAGACTACGGCCAGTATCAGAATTGAAAATAGCGCTCCGGCCAGCCCCAGCCCATAGCCCCACTTGCCGCTTCTGTAGGTCCACAATATTATGATAACCAGAAATGCCGGCAGCAATACGACTCCCAGATACTCTTTAGTCAACACGGTCGCGGCCAGAAGCAGCCATGCCGCCAGCCAGTATCGGCTCCTGCCTGAACGAAAACCCAGATAGACTGCATATATGGCAGCCGTTACCAGAAAAAGCGCCAGGTTATCCGCCCATACCCTGTCGGCATCGCGCCAGAGCGCCGGTATGAAAGCGAAAAGTGCCGTAGCCCAGAGCGCCTGCCGCGGTGATTTAAAATGCAATACGCTTATCTTGTAGAAGAAAAGAACGGCGCCCAGACTCAGGACTACCCCCAGCATCCTCCCTGCCTCGATGCCGCTTTGCCCCGTCAGCCTGTAAACCCAGGCCAGAATATACGGAAATAACGGCGGATGCAGAGCGTCGATAGCCCTGAGATCCAACGGATCCCCGGTGATCGATGCCAGAATTTCCCTGGCCACCAGAGTATAGAAGTATTCATCCGAACTTATGCCGTGCAATCGTCCGAAGGTCACTATACGGCTGATTATTACCAGGATGAAAAGTAAGTAAACCACAACACAACTCCACTGCCTAAAGGAATGCTATGGCTATATTCCCAGGCAGGCGCTTTTTTAAACTTGGCAAGCTTAATGCCGATTATATATACTCAAGTAGAACTGTTGGCAGATAGTCTGAAGGTGGAAAGTCTGATTAGGAGGGCATGATCTATGATTCAACCGTTGGGAGATCGTATAGTAGTTAAACCGGCTAAGGCTGAAGAGATGACCGTCAGCGGCATCGTCCTGCCGGATACGGCCAGGGAAAAGCCGCAGGAGGGCGAAGTGGTCGCCGTAGGCGGCGGCCAATTGCTGGAGAGCGGAAAACGGGGCCCGATGGAGATAAAGCCGGGAGATACGGTCATCTACTCCAAATACAGCGGCACCGAAGTCAAAGTTGATGGGGAAGAGTACCTCATCATGCGCGAAAGCGACGTTCTGGCTATTCGCTGACAAATAAAAAAGGCCGGCGTCTTCTTTGTGAACGCCGGCCCTTTCTTGTCTTAACGCTGTAAGCTCTCAGATCATGCGTATGAGGTTCCGGTAACTGATCTTGAGACTGGTAAAGGGATCCTCACGTCTACCCCCTTAACGTTATATATCTCTCATAGGCTTTATCCCAGGTTTCAGTATCCTGCGGCAAATACTCTACCAGATCGAAGGAATTGCGAATTACCTCCCGCGCTTCCTCCAGAGAGGCTATCTCACCTCTGTTTATGGCCTGGACCAGGATATTTCCGGCCGCAGTAGCCTCATCCGGCCCGGCCAGCACCCGGATATTGCAGGCTGAAGCCGTAAAAGAATCCAGCATGGTGTTCTTTGATCCTCCACCTACGATATGCAATGTATCATAGTCCTCTCCGGTAAGGCTGGTCAACAGGGACATGACCTCGCGATATCTGAGGGCCAGACTCTCCAGCACGCACCTGGCATACCCTCCCGGTCCTTCAGGAAGAGGCTGTTCCGTTTTGCGACAGAAGTTGTCCACTTTATCCATCATGTCGCCCACATTCATGAAATCAGGCTCGTCGACATCGATAAGAACGCGCAGCGGAGCAGCATCTTCTGCGGCTTCCACCATCTCAGGATAGGACATCTTCACACCTCTGCTCTCCAGCGAGCGCCTGATTCCCTGCAACAGCCACAGGCCGACTATATTCTTGAGGTAACGGATGCTTCCTCCGTAGCCGACCTCATTGGTGAAGTCGCATTTCATGCCTTCGTCGCTTATCAGAGGCTTCTCCAACTCGGCACCCATCAGCGACCATGTGCCGCTGCTGATATAGGCCCAGCGTCCGTTCGTTGCGGGCACTGAGGCCACGGCGCTGGCGGTATCGTGAGAACCGACGCATATCAGTTCCATATCGGAAGCGTTGCACTCCTCGGCAATCTCTTTTAGAAGAGGCCCGACCGTAGTGCCGGGATACACCAGACGCGGCAGGATATCGGCGGGCAACCCCAACTTTTCCAGGAGACCGGTTTCCCAGCAGTGAAGCGACGGATTATAGAAATGGCTGGTGGATGCGATCGACAGATCGGCCATTCCCATACCCGTAAACAGATACCCCAGGAGATCGGGCATAAACAGCAGGCTGCGGGCCTCTTTGAGATATCCGGGATGCTTCTTCTTCAAGGCATAAAGCTGGAAGAGCGTGTCAAAACGCATGGTCTGAAGACCCGTCATACGATACAAATCCTCACGGGACACGATATCGTTGACCTCTTCCGGAATACCCTCGGTCATGGGATCTCTGTACATCATGGGTAATCCTATCAGGATACCGTCTTCCGTGAGCAAACCGAAATCCACTCCCCAGGTATCTACGGCCAGGCTCACTATATCCCCGTATCCGGCTGTAGCCGCCTTAAGGCCGAACTTCAACTCCTCAAATAGACGGTATACGTCCCAGTGCAGATTACCCTGCACCAGCAACGGCCTGTTCTGGAAGCGGTAAACCTCTTCCAGTG
Source organism: bacterium (assembly GCA_028699365.1). GTDB lineage: Bacteria > UBP13 > UBA5359 > UBA5359 > UBA5359 > UBA5359. The sequence goes on from JAQVUQ010000021.1 coordinate 13,677, forward strand.
CCAGCCTGCCGTTCTCGATTGTGCCTACTACGGCTCTGCCGCTTTCGGCACCCAGATCAAAAGCAAGATATCTCATGTCCACCTCCAAAATCCATCAAGCGCTAAGTAGAAGTTTAGTATACTTCTCGACAGTTGTAAAATAATGAAGCATCATACGGCCGATATAGGTGTTATCATGCTTTCCGCCAAACATCTCCGCTCCCGGCCCAAAGCCGTAAAGAGGAACGTCCTTAGCGGTATGACCAAACGTAGTCCAGTCGGCCGACACTTCGCCTTTCTTATCGGAAACGGTCAGCCCTCCGGTTTCGTGATCGGCAACGACCAGCACCATAATATCTCCCCGTGCCGCCGCAAATCGTACCGCCTCAGCTACGGCTTTATCGAAGGACGCCGTCTCCCTGATCACGCCTTTCAGGTCGTGAGTATGAGCCGCCCAGTCTATCTTGCCGCCCTCCACCATCAGAAAAAAGCCTCTATCGTCTTTGGCAAGCAACCTGGCGGCAGCCGTCGTCATGGAGGCCAGATCCGGCTCTCCCTTGCCGCCGCTCATGGCACCTCGGCTGAAGAGCCCCAGAGACGGCAGGGAAACGTTCCGCTCCATTTCGGCTCTGTTTCTTATCACACTGTATCCCTTATTCTCCGCCAACTTGATGGCGTCGGTACTGTCCTTCCGGAGGCTGCCGGCGACGAATTCAGGGATAAAGAAACCGTAACCGCCGCCCCATA